>DAOWDY010000215.1 GCA_030638785.1 Candidatus Thorarchaeota archaeon | reverse complement strand
TCATGCTAGCGTAGGTCTTGGAAAGCCCTATGTCTTTGCAGGAGCTGTTGAGTACTATGCAAATCTCTCCACTTTCATTCCGGGAACAACAGGATGCTTCTCATGCACTCTAGGGGATGCAAAAGACAATCATAAAACAACAGCTGAGCATATCGGAGTTTCTCCATCACTTCTATCCTTTATATCGGGGATTATCGCCCGTGAAGTGTTTCTGCTTACAATAGGAAGAGATCCTAAACTTGCAGGTAAGATGATGACAGTAGATATTCACTCATTAAGCTTCGATCTTATTGACATTGCCCGTAATCCAGTTTGTCCAGTGTGTTCCGTACTTTACTGAATCCCACTGCAATGTGTCCTTTGTCTTCTAAGCACCAAAGAAAAGACGTCTTGCGCGTCTTCTACGTTCTTCTTCGCTCTCTTCACTCTCTGGTGGAGGAGGGGCCGGAGGAGTTTCTGTGCTATCTTCGCCTTCTTCAGCAGATTCCTCTTCTATGAGTGTTTCAGGGGAGGGATCATCCATAGGGCTCCACACTTTCGGAGGTTCTATGGAATCCTCAGGCGAGGGCATTTCAGGTGCTGGAGGGGGTGCCTTAGGTTCCTCTAATGGATCTTCAGAGGAGGTGTCCCAAGTATTTCGGGGACGTTCAACAGTCAATTCTTCTTCAGATGAAACTGGAGGTGCTTCTGAGGTTTCATCAGCATCATCCTGTTCGTCAATAGTGATGTCCTCCATTGAGGGTATTGCATCCTTTGTACCATCTTGGGGGGTTTCTATGCCATCGGTTTCAGGTGCTACAACGAGAGGATCTGGCTCAACAAGTATAAAATCGTCTGAGAAATCTCTAGGTTCGCCATGAACTATAGAATCCTCATCTAGGGAACCTTCCGAGGCACCTATGGATTCAATACTAAGAGAGTCATCAGAAGAAACGAATTCTGGTTCAACTTCAACAGGAATCTCAGCAGCTTCATCAGATCCCTCAGGTTCGAGTACTATTTCTGGTGGGAAACTTCCTGAATCTTCATTCTCTATGGAAGGCTCACTTGATTCTTCTATAGATGGAGGTTCTGAATCAAAGGATGGTGTTTCTAGGGGAAATTCCATCTCCTCTTCAGAGGTGAATTCGATACCAAGCTGCTTGTGAAGACAACTCTCGCATCGTTTTGCAGCAGCTACAAGCCCATTGGAGAGAAATTCTTCAAGTGGTTTTGCACGATCCTCGTTTACTTTTGACCACTTGTAGAATGAATCAACCATACGTAGGGCGTCTCGAACACCCATCCAATATTCATCAGACCTATTTTGTTCTGAATCCATGTAAGCACCTATCCTCAGGGGCACGAAGTTTAGAAAAAAGGGTTTCCATCACGAAGGTATTACACACTTTTAGAGTTCTTTTGTTTGTCCTTAAGGACTGCTTGGAATAACTCCTCGAACATGGTGAGTATCTCATGTTGTTTGAATTCATCTATTCCAGTTCCTACTGTAAGAACACGGGTAGGAGTATCACTTCCAAGACGGTCAACGATCTCCTTTCTATAGATGGCCTCTATATCAGGGTCTTTATCGTTCAAAATAATTACGACTGCATTTGCTCCAGCAAAAGTAACTGATAATAGAACATCTAGTACAGAGTGTCTAGGAGACCAAGTGACTGCTCGGACTTTGGAATCATCAGTTTCAACATCAGTGGCCCCAATTCGGATTCCATCAATAGCAACACTACTCTGATTGACAACTCCCAACACCTTCTCTAGAAGAGCATCATCCGGTCCTACTACTGTAACCTTGAAGAGGTATCTTTTCTGTTTCGTGGATACAGACCCCTTCTTCTTTCCAGCCATCTTTGAAATCCTCTATCGTTTACTCGTTCTTTTTTCAACACATTGTATCATTGATATGTCTTGCGCGAGAAGCAAAACGTTAACTTATTGAACATTATCCTCAGAAATTACGTTAGACACTCTCGGATGCTCTGAGGCAGATAAATGAGAATTCGTAATTATGGCTCTCTGATGTTTCTAGGATTCATACTGATCTCTTTCGGATTAGTAATTCTTGCATTATCAAGTAGCGAAACAGCGTCTGGCTTTTTCTTTATCTTCCCATTCTTCTTTGTAGGCGATCTGGGAACGACTGGACTGTTCTACATCTGTGTGGCCATCTTGGTCACGGGCGTGTTAATCTGCCAGCTTAATAGATTCGGATCCTACCGTGACAAAGTTAAACCGCAACATGTTATCACTTGTGTACAGTGCAATGAGAAACTCCCCATGAATGCGGATTATTGTCTTCGTTGCGGAAATCCAGTAAATGATTAGAGGAAGTTCAGCTTACGGTAATGAAAGGTAAGTAACAGATGTGATGGTGGAAGAATTCTGTGACATACGAAACTCGACCTATCTTGATGAAAGACGTCAGAAATGTAGTAAGAATAGAAAACGAATACTTCAAACATCCCTGGAATCCATCTTTTTTCATGTTTCTTGCAGAGAATCAGGGACATGTTCTCGATTATGATGGGGATACAACTATGCTAGTTGTTGCAGTTGATGGCATCATTGTAGCTTACGTAGTTTGGAAATACAATTTACTGGAGAAGAAAGGGCACTTGCTCAATCTTGCTGTTGACCAAGGACATAGAAGAAAGGGGATTGCTCGTTCTCTAATGAATCAAGTATTCTTATCTCTAATAGATGCCAAGGCAGCGTTATGTATTTTGGAAGTGCGAGAGAGCAATGCGAGTGCCCAGTCATTCTATAGAGAGATGGGGATGACGCCAATCAAACGTAATATACACTATTATGGTGATGAAGACGCCATCATATATCAGAAAGTATTCTAATTTACTTAATGGACTCTCGAACCAGTTTAGGTCCAAGCGAATTATGGTATAGCTTAATGTAGGACTCATCTGTAGACACGATACATAATGGTGCATCTGACTTAGCCTGACCACCCACGAGAAGCTCCATATTATCACGAACTGCAAGTGTCATTGGAGATTCAGTTTCCCAGATTCTCCAACCCTTCAAAGTTTCTAAGGCTACGTCCTGTTCTTCCATAAATGGCACAATAAGAACACGTCTGGGAGGAGTACGAATCTTGGACAGTTTCTTTAAATCCAAACAATCTAGAGATACTACGGAGATGACTATCGACTCCTTGGCTCTATTGGACATGTCAAGGATGTGTGCGCATACCTCATCATTTCCTGAGATATACCAAGTGTCTTTGGTTGGAAGATTCACTAGTTCTTCTGAAGCTGTATGAATGGCAATCAATGTTTCCATGACTTCCTTAGTTTTTTCAGCAACTTCAGATATCGCCTCGTCATTGGACTTGGACAATTGTGTTATCGTTTTCCTTGCGCTTGTTCCCCAAACGTTTGCAGTTTCCTGTGTAGTGTTGTGTGCGTCATTAATTGCCTTAATTCGAGATGCTCTGACCTTAGTTGTAGCTATATCAACTTCTCCAGAAGCCGTTTCTGAGGCTTCATGCACACTGGCTATTTTTTTGTTCGCTTCACTGACTAATCCTTCAACTACCTCATATGTTTCATTGCTCAGGGATGCTTTCAGCTCAACCCCAACAGATTCAAATTTACGAGCCGCATGCTGATTAGATGATACTGAGGCTTGCTGAATATCATCGAAAGTAGCGGTTTGAGTTCTAGCAACTTTGTCAGATACTCGATCAAAGAAAGATGCGATTTCGTTACAAGATGTCTTGGTAGACTCTTCAAAAGCTGATGTTTTTTGACCAGTTTCAGTTTTTAATGTTTCAAGATTCTCTTTCGTTATAGATAATGATTTCTTAGATGCGTTTTCAGTTTCTGCTGCAACTCTCTCAGGAAACTCTGCAAAAGAATCAATGGCTGAATTAATTGCAATTTCATTAGCCGCTGAGAAATCATTGACACCTGTCTTCAATTGGGCCTCTGTATGACTGAGGAATGATTTTCCAATCTCTTCAATCTGGGTAATCTGATGCTCATTTCTTTCACGGAGACTCACTACTGAAGATTCAGCTGTCTTGTCCAGACTCACCTGGACATGCTGTATTTCATTATCCAACTTGGTTCCTAAAGATTCGAGTGAGGTATGTACATTGCCTATAGCTGATTCAATCCAGACCTCTCCTGCATCAAAGGATACAACTACCTCACTCTTTCTATTCTCGACAGTCTTCATCACTTCTTTTCGGGCTTTCTCGCGTTCCTTTGCAGTGGCAGCCTGATTAGCTTCTAGTTTGATTTGGAAATTCTCAATTTGCTCATTGGCTTTCTTGCTATTGTTTGTTGCAATGGAAACTAATTTCGTACTGGTTTCCCCTAGAACGCGCTGTAGAGCTTCTTTCTCTTCAGAGAGATATACATCAACTACCCTTCTAACTCCTGCAGTGTTCTTTGCAAGAATATCCACCGTATCATCATGAATAGATGTGAGTCGTTCGGATACGTTATCACGTGCACCTGCTAGGGATGTGTTGAACTCTTTGGCTACTTGCTGTATATTTTCAACAAATTGACCAACAGTGCCGGTTTCAAGTTCTGCCAACGATTCTTGGGCGGTTTGAAGAGTTTCCTCGATTCCGGTAATAGTATCCTCTATATTCTTGGAGATCTGGTTCTTCTTTTCAGCGGTGAATGCATCCAATGTGCGTTTCAATGCTGCCGTCGATTCAACCACTACATCAACCTGCATTCCAATCTCTGAGGCGAATTCTTGTTGAAGTTTCAGAGAGTCTTCATCAAGTAGCTCCATTTCGGATTTCAAGGCACTTCTGAACTCAGTATGAGCAGATGCAATGAGGTCTCGTGCCTCAACTGTTTGGCTTGATAATAATCCATTGAATGTTAATTCAAGACCCTGAGTCAGTGTGATAAACTGCCTAGTTATTTCTTCAATTCGAACATGAAACTCCTGTCGCATCTCCTCAGTGTGTCGATCTATTCTGGATACTTGATTTTCAATAGAAACATCGATTTCCTTCTGAGCCCTTGCAACATGACTGTTCATCGCCGCGGTACTCTGGGAAAGACGATCATTTAATCGATCGTTCAGGCTCTCATAGAGGGTCTTTGCTTCTGCAACTTCCTGTTGAATGACCTGAATGTGGTTTGCTGATACCTCTGCGATCTTCGATTCGAGGTCTGCCTTAAATTCATTTGCGGATCGTTTAATGGACTTTAGAGCAGCCTTATTCTTTGTTTCTGTTGTAGTTCTAACGGTCGAGTAAGATGATTTCAACCTACTTGCCATATTATCTGTGAGTGCGTTTAATTCTGCAACCTCTGTATCTAGAACCCCAGAGATCTCTTTCACAGCTGCATTAACGTTCTTGCCAACATTCTTTGTTGTCTTGTTATTCCATTTCTCAACCTTGCTGTGTAATCCATCACCTGCAGCCTGAAGACGTGTTTGATCAGCATCAATTTCGCCCTGTAACAATGCTAACACCGAATTCCTTGCTGAATTCATGAAGGCTTCGGTGTCTGAGGTAAGTCCTCTGGATGTGCCTCGAAGCGATTTGTATTCATCATTGACCGATGTACCGGTTTTTTCAATATAACCGGATATTGCGGATCTAACAATCTCTAGATATGCGTTCTCGGAACTTGAAAGTTGGTCAAGCTGAGCTAGAACTGACTGGGATGCAGTTTCCATGTACTCGTTAACATCCTTCTTCCATACCTTAACTGTTTCACTGAACGTCTTGGTAACTAACACAGCTTCATCGAGTTTCTTTTGAGTTGTATCTGAATGAACATCAGCATTGATTCGCGCCTGCGCAGTTATTTCCTCTAGTGTATTCTGGGAGGATAATAGTGCTTGGCCAATAGTTGTGTCTAGATTGGCAGTCTTTTCCTTAAGTGAATCAGATAAATTGGAGAGCGATTCGGAAACACTGTTTGATGCCTCAAGAGCTCGGATATTCAAAGCAGCAGTAAGCTGTTCACTGCTGGTAATCAGTATTTTCTCGGAGTTTTTGAGCGCTTCCTGCATGACTGACTTAGCGGTGATAGTCAGTGCTTTCGCACGAGCTTCGACTTCTTTCAGTGTTTGATTAGCAGTAAGCTTTTCCTGTTTCAACCACTTAACAAACGCCCTGGCAATCTTCTTTGATTCTCTCTGCAGCTGTTTCTGACCTATATCCAATTCGCCTTGAAGGATAGTTAGCTTCTCCCCTAGATTAGTATCAAGTGATTCATTTAGATTTTCAAAAACTTCTTGCAATCTTTGGGAATGCGAAGATAATACTTCAGATGAGAGATTTGCAATCACATCAATTTGTGATTTGACAGATTCAGCAACTTTAGCCTCATATTTTTCAAAAGCGTTCGACAGCTTGGTAGATTGCGTTTCATTTGTCTTCAATATCTTTGAGAGTGTGGTATCTATACTCTTCTGTTGCTTCTGGGTCGCCGCCTCCGAATCCTTTCGTAGATCTTCAGACTCTTCTACAAAGGAGGATAATGCCTCGGTCATAGGAAGGATTGGAAGTAAAGCACGGTATACTGGGACGACTCCTTCTATCTTCTCAACAAGCCCCTTGGTTTCAAGACCCTTTATCGCCTTAGAAACCGTGGCCAATGTAACATCGAGAGCTTGAGATATGGCCCCAACGGTCATATTGCCCCCGCGGATTATTGGAATAAGAACTGATGCCTCAGATTTTGTGAGGGCCAACGCGTCCTTCATTTTTGGAATTGCTCTTAGTGTAACAGGTTTACTCACTATTCTCACCGCCAGAGGTTGAAATGTATATGTTCAGGAGTTAAGCTGCAGACTTGAGCCCTGAAGCAAGTTTAAACGAATCAACCAGATCTGAAACCATGATTGGGGATTCCGAATTGTCGACAACTATTTCGACGCGTATCTCGATTGCCTCATTGGTCGTGACAATCTGAGAGGAATGAAAAGATTTTGGTAGTTTATCTTTAATTGATGAGACCTTTTCTAGTTCGAGTGTAGTTTTTAGTTTGAACTTCAACTCCCACCAATTTAGTGTGATGTCAATTGCCTCTGCATTGACTTTCTTTGAACTTGAAAGAACTTCAATGAAAAGTTTGAACACATCAAAATTCATCACTCGTTGTTTAGTTGGATTAATGATGACGATACCACGAGCGAAGTCAAAATGGAACAGAAGACCATCTCCAGCAACAAGCATCTGATTCTTACTACTTGCTGAGAAATAATTTTTCCACACCTTTCGGAATTTAGAATTAAAATGTCTGATAGAACTTACTTTGAGTGTTGAGAGAAGGTCTTTGATTAAGAGCCGTTTATCTATAATGCCGCGTCCCTTTCTATCGATGATGTGTCTTCTTAGTTGTTCAAGGTATACTGAGTAACAGAAACTCGGAAGGTCTTGTGGCTCAACATCAAGTTCAATCAGCATATTGAGAAAGTTTCGATTCTTGCATGCGGGACGGACAGTACAACTTAAGCGGTCCTCTTGGCAAGCAGTGCATTTTGCTTCATGCAACTTCATCAACTCTTTTGCTAACTGACTATCAGCAGGTATGTTGAGTAAACGTATTCGCTCTGCAAGCTCTACGTTGTGTTTCTGATACTCCATCTTACATTCAACTCGTGATTCCTATATCACACTGAAATTGTCAAAGACATGTGTCTTCATTTGTCGACTAGACGAAATCCATGTACTGGTTTCATTTAGCACATCTGTATCTGATTGAGATAAACATATTGTACATTTGAAGCCCAATAAGGCCCCCGTGATACACCCTATTATTCGGATGCAAGCTTTTTCAGCTTGGAAGTCCAGTCTCTGAGCTCTTTATTTAAACGAGCGATGTCATTTTCGTTCAGGGTCGCAGTTGGAGGATAGGACTTCAACTCCCTTGCACGCTTTCCAAACTGAAAGAGAACAGGGGTATGACCCGTTATCATAGTGGTGAGTTCGTCACGTACATCCTCAAGCAACTTAGCCATCGCTTTTGCTTCTGTTTGAGGTCGAACCTTAGCAAGTAGCCCATTCATCAATTCATCAACAGTTGATGCTGATGCCTCGAGAACCACATCTTCGTCCTTACTCTTTGAACTGGTTTTCTTTCTAGATGATTCTGATACTGCTGGAGCGCCTGATTTTATCATCTCAGCTGCTTCCGTAATCTCCTCAGCTGCTTTGTTATACTTCCGCTCAATATCATCAAGTTGTCTGACTATTATACCCACAATCTCTTTTGTTTCGATGAAGGACTGAGCGATGTCATCGACTTTTTCTTCGAGTGCTGAGAGCCCTGCAACATACTGTTGAAGGTCATCAATCTTCTTCCCAATCACCTCAGTTGTATCAGAATCACGAGCCTGCTCAACTTCTGAGGATAGATTCGTTAAAGCCCCTGCGAGTCCTTCAACCTTCTCACTGACTGAACCAATCTCCTCGGATGTTCCTACTACCTTCAAATTCTCATCTACATCTTTGATTGAGATGAGTAAATCATCTATCTTCTTGAATAGTACTTCAGTTTCCTTAGACGTTTTTATCTCCACAAGTCCATCATCAACTTTCTTGATCTGTGCACCGACTTCACTGATTATTGATTCAAGCGATTCAATATCCTTTGACGTGCTTCTCTCTTCGACCTTAGAACCAACAGATTCAATGGTTTTTTCGATACCCTCGAACTTGGGAAGATTTGCAACTTTTGCACTTATGCCATTTACTTCCTTACCAAGTGCATCAAGCTTCTTTGACATCTCAGGTATTGTTGAGAGAGATTCAAGACTCTTGAGAATATTGGCCATATCTTTTGATAGTGCATCCACTGTCTTTTCCAGACCAGCTATTGATTGGCTGTTATCTTCAGGCGGCATGTTCTCCCCAACTTGGTTGCTTAAGGTTCAGTAGTGCATATGCACGTATTTAGCCTTTCGGACAAGAGTCCGACACAAGGTCTGCAGGTATTCATTTGGATAATGTGATTCATAGGTTTTTTGCTCTGAATAAATCAATTCCCAAACCATCTAAGATAGGTAGGAGGTGCTCTCTCTGTGCTTGATTTGTCCCCTTCCAATCAATCACTGCACGTGTCACTTTCTCTGCACTTCGAGAAATCATCTTCTCAATCACCGACTCGGGGATGTCGGATAATGCATATTTTGGTGCAATATGGCCAAGAATGATGTTTTTCTCTAACACAAGCTTGTTGAACTTGGAAACATAGTGGGTTCCTCCGAATCCAATAAAGCATTCAGACTGAAGCGGTGTGGATACACACTCCATAGCTGCTGCAGCTACAGCCCTTGCACCTTCTTTGTGCTGCCAGTACTCCTCATTACTTCCTAATTCAATAAAAACCAACGGCGTATTCATTGATGTTGGGCCATGATGTGTAGCTTCCATCGTGACATCGAACATCTCTAATCTGCGTTCATCTCTTTCCTTGTATAGGGTCTTCAGAGCAACTGAAACAAGTGTCGCTGCTGAAATTGAAAGTGAATGTGGGTTACCTCCAAACAACACCTCAGATCCAAGGTTTCCAGTACTATGTGTTAGTAATGCAGGTTTCCCAGATTCTGCACGATGACGCGAACAGAAGATGTAGACTTCTGCGTCAAAGTGGTCATCCAAATGATTTGATTCAACCATATCTCTGGAAGATGTTATTAATAGTGTATCATCCTCGTTTGAAAATACTGGGTTTCCATCAAAGATGTCGCCATTCTCATTGAATCCGTAATCCTCTATGAAAATATCCTTGATTGTTTGACTTGCGGGATCTCTTTCGGAAGTTACTAGGAGCCGCAAGAGTCCAATCCCCTAGTTCACTCAATCTTACATTTTTCTAAGAGTGGTTCAAGACCAAGGGTTTCAACCTTGATTTCGATCTTCTCTTCGAACGCCTCAAAGATTTCTGTTGCTACTCGACCCTTGAAATCCTCGAACTTCGCAATCTCTCGTCGAATATCATCTCCGAGTTTTAGTAGGTCATTTTTATGATACTCCAGGTTTTTAGCAGCTTCATCAAGATTACCTGCAAGTTCCTTATTCTTAGTATAAACATCCGAACCTGCGTATTTGGTCCTCTTCTCCTCGATACCTTTTGCACTTTCTTGGAGTTTAGAAAGGGAACCATTGCGAATTAGTTCGATCTCTTCAGCTGACCTTCGTGCAAGGCGATCTTTTATCTTAAGCCTTCCACTATCAATTGCCTTCTCTAATCCTTCTAGACCCTCAATTAATGCAGGATAGCCATCTGGTTCAGCAGAGATTGCGGTAAAGGGATCTTCAAAGTATTCTGTGAGGGCCCTTCCTCCACTGGGACTAATTCTGACTCCTGTATCCGTTTGATTGAACTTTTTCACCGTCTTTTTGAGGGTGTTGAGTTTCATTCTTAGAAGACCAGCGATATGTTCAGATTCCTCATCGAGATTGAGAAGCCCTGCAACATCGGAAGTTTCTCTGAAGTTGTCATACATTTCTTTAGCAACATCATATTCGGACTGTGCACTAGTGATTTTCAATCGGATTTGGTGGATATGATCATCGTATAGTTCAGAACCATAAGTGATATCCTTAATCGTGTTGATTCGACCATGAATTCGTTCCAGGTCCTTTATCCAACCAAATTCGTATAGGAGTTTGCTAATCTTCTTCATTTCTGAAGTTAGTTCTTTCATATAGACGTCAAGTTGTTTGATTGTGCTTTTGTGTTTCTTATCCATTCTGCGAATCCAACGTGCACCAGCACCCCATAATTCCTGAACGAAATATTGAATTTCCTCTTGCATTGTTTCTGTACTCTCGTAGGTGATATCCTTCTGCACCTCAAAGTTGGCAACAATGATGTTAATTTTGTTTGCAAACCTAGATGAAATTCCCTGTGCCTCATCGTCATCTTCTTCGCTAGCTTCCCTCATATTCTCTGCAACAGTTTTGATATCAACAGCCGCCTGCTTCACAATCTTGTAACTTTTCTCAGCCTGTTTTCGGAAGTCCTTACTTCTATCAGCGAGTCTCTTGAGATACCATTTCTCAAGTTCAGTAATAGTCATTGTTCTCATTAGAGCGGCACACCTAATCGATTGCGTTTCTCTTAGTCCACTTTATAGACCTTACTAAAGGAGATACACTGAACTATCCTTGAATTCTCCACCCTCAAGACGAGTGTTTATATCGCATCTCATGGCAAAATAATGTGCATAGGATAAGTGGTGCATCATGTCTGAAATCTTAGACACCGGAAAACGATGTCCGAGACTCGATGCTGCCTACTCCCTTGAGTGTGCATCTTGAGGGTCAGGTCGCAATGGTTTCTTCATCAAGAGACTCAGCTTGATTGACCAAACGGGCTATGATCGAATGCTACTCATGAATCCGTCAAACTACATGGCGGGATTTTGGGCGACACTCGTTCATGAAGGACAGTCTCATGTCATCTGTTCAAATGAACCGACGAATAAGATGAAAATTGAGGCGGAATCTGGAGAGGGCTCAGCAAAGGTGAGAGCAAGCTTCCATGACAAAGGGTATACGCCGCTCATAGAGTTGGAGGATACTCTCTGGAGTCGGAACAAACCAATCCTTCTCTGGTGCCACTCCGTAAAGAACACCACTGATCAGGTAATCAGAGACCTTCGGGTGTATCTCCTGATGGACTTTGATATCAATGGTCCACAAAGCTACAAAGATGACATGGGTA
This sequence comes from Candidatus Thorarchaeota archaeon, assembly GCA_030638785.1. Taxonomy (GTDB): domain Archaea; phylum Asgardarchaeota; class Thorarchaeia; order Thorarchaeales; family Thorarchaeaceae; genus MP5-2226. The sequence goes on along the minus strand of DAOWDY010000215.1, from coordinate 4,791 downwards.
GGTACGACCCAAAGACAGGTCACATGACAGTCTGGGATAAAGAAAACCTGCACGTGCAATTGGCTTCACGACCTCTTCCTGATTCGTGGGATATATCGAGCCCTGTCAAGTTGAAGGTTGATGAAACGCATCGCGACCTGAAAAGAAACCTCGAGATGGGACCACGAGACATCGTGGTCGGACTACAATGGAATCTAGGTGATATCCAACCTGGTGAGAAAGCCAAGGTGGATGTGACTATAGCATCGGCTGTAGGTCTCGGAGAGGTGAGTGGTCTCACGCAGACTGCATGGGACCTGTTTGACAAGAAGATGCGATGACACAGATGGGTAAATCAATGCCATTTGTAGAGCAAGGGGCAGCACCCCTTTCTTCTGTCACTCACCTCAATCGAAACAGAGAAGGACTTCAGAAGAAGCCCATCTCAACTCGTTTTGTTTCAATTTCATTCAAGTGGTTCACTACCATTGCGGCTTCCTTTGTGAATCTTGCAGGTTCACCTCTATTGATAGCGTTGCCACCAACGAGGAAACCCAGATCCACTAGAGATCGAAGATTCCATTTTACTGTACTATATGGAACACTTGTTTTCCGAGAAACCAAATCAGCTAATGCAGTCAATGTTAGTTCTCTGTATTGTAGAGAGTTAACACTAACCTGCAGTACTGTCTTTTGTGTAGGACTCAACCTAGTTTCTGCTAGCGTCAAAAACGCTGATGCAAGACTTTCAAAAGAAGGTCCATCGGGAACTCGTTCACACATCGGGCAGGTATCGGGCCTACCGGAGAACACATTCACCTTGCACGGTGATTTCGTACTCACCTGTTGGACGGTTGACCCGGACTTGACATCGATGGGTGTCTGATGTATTTGTTTTTACACCCATTTTGTTTTTCACCTCTTTTATCAAGGGTCAAATCGATGAAACAGATATTCACACTTAAGTTTTTGTTAGAACGAAGCGTTTCAAAGGAAGTCATCAGGGATCGTAAGACCAAGACTTTGAAGCTTGGTAAATCCTTTGGAGTAGAGACTCATATGATGACGTATGTCCTCTTCAGTTGTAGCAATCGCTTCTAAAGACCCTACAATCTCGTCAAGTCCTCCACTTCGATAATCATCCAACATGTTGCTCATAATATCACTCATTGCAAGAATAGCATCCTGAAGTCGTGAGTTGAGATCCAACATTGAACGGACAGTTTCTTGGGTTTCGGGATTCGGCATGAATGGTAGAAAGTCCTCTAGAGCAACTCCTGCGTCTCTACATTTGTCAACGCGACCTGGTATAATCTCAGAGATCATGCTGTTCATCCAACCAATTGTTTCAGAACTAGTCAAACCTCTTAGACCTTCCATGGAGAAGTAACCGGTCCATGGCATGAACTCAGTACTTTCGTAGGTGATCCATTGGTCAAAAGCAGCTAGAACTCGACGCCAACCCTCGGCAGTTTCTGACATTCATAACCACCTTACAGCATGGTCAGCAACGGATGTTATAAAGTAGCGGCATCTCTGAATACATGACTTGACCGAAATGATTCCTCAAATACTTGTATCGATACTCAAGCACTCAAAGGATGACTCTCCAATACATTCTACATCTGATCTTATGACCAGGGTACTTGATGAACTGGGTATATTGGCAGATTCAGGTGGTATGTGGACCCTTTCAAGGAGCGAACGAATCGATGTGGCTCTCAAGGCAATCTCAGTTGGTGTAGAACCAGAATCTGTTGTTAGTAATATGACCTGGAAAGACTTCGAAGGATTAGTTGCACAAATTCTCACTGAAAACAACTTTGACTGTACTGAAAGTTTCCGAAGAAGAGGGAATAAACTGGAAGAAGGAATGGAGATTGATGTTATTGGTGTAAAAGGAAACTCAATCTTGGTAATAGATGCTAAGATGTGGGGAGTACGAGCAGGTAAGACAACAGCATTGATTGAAGCGGTGAAAAAACAGGTGATACGCACTGAGCGTCTTGCAGGTCAACTGGAGAGGCTATCCAAGAAGATTACAAGCTTAAAACCCCGTCAATACACTTTGACACCTGTCATGGTAACATGGCTTATTGAAGATGTGGAGTTGTATGAAGGAGTTCCAGTAGTTCCAGTTTTCAAACTGAATTCGTTTCTACTTGAATTATCCAACTTCCAAGATTTGATATCGTCAATTGAAGGTGTCTTGGACTATCGAATGGAGCAGACAAAGCTATAGTGGTTCTATTTCATATGGTGATACAACATTAGTCACTGTATCCATCTTCAGAATTTTCAAGAATTCATCATGTGCTGCACCTCTATCTATAGCATCTCGAACTGCAGGGTATGACTTGATATTCGTAAGCGTAGCAGTCCCTATCGCAATAACTCGTTCTTCAGGTGTTTCAGCAGGTTTTGTTTCGTATTGCTCTGCGTCGTGTTTGAGATCTTCAATAACCGACTCCAGATATTTCCCATGAACGTCCTCGGGATGCAGGGAAAAATCCCCTGCTCCGCATGGATGCCCATCGCCTTCAAAGTTGCCATGAACAACTGCAATTATCCTACGTTCATGTGTTTCGTTTGAGAGCCATTCCTTGAAGAATTCGTTAAGTTGTTGGGTTTCTTCAAGAGTGGCATCAAATGCTGGCACATGAGCACCTAGGGTTTGGATTGCCATTGGGAGTCCATTAGGAGTAATAGGGGGAATGACTCTTGAGTCGGAGCAAATAATCATTAGAGTATCATTATCAAGCACATCAGGTCGGGATAATCGCTTAAGTATGTAATTCTCGATTTCATATGTTCTTCCAAATTTATGAGGTACAACTCTAGCTCTTCCGGTTTCGTAATCCACGCGAAACACGATGATGGGTATGTCATCAATGTCTGGATGTTGTGATACACTCTCAATTGAAGTTCGTATGACACCTTGAGGTTCATCAATATCAAATGTTAGAATCACTCCAGTTTTTTCAGGGAACTGGCGATTAAATGCTGCAGGGCCAGCAAATAGATGAGGCGAGGAGTCAGGAGGTAATAAGGGGAAACCACTTACTCGGGTGGCATGAAATGCATCACCCTGACCAAAGCGCAAGAGCTGAAGGTCTTGGGAACTTCGGTGAATGGGAGAAATGATTAGAAATCTAGGAGCTTGCCCTTTCTCTGCCGCAAGCATTCGCTCTGCAGTTTCGGGGTTTTTCTTACAATCTTCAGCAGACTTCATTGATAACTCTGAGATTTCTTCTATCATGCTTTTTCCCCGTTTTTGTGAGTGACGGGGCGCTGCACACTCTGTTGAAAAAGGTGACGCTTCTGGACAAGGATTTTACTCATCTTCTAAGTCTTCATGATTCACTCTACATTAAGGCCCCGCCTGAAAGCTGGTATTTGTGAGCATCCTCAGCTGTCATACTCCAGGTCGGATTACTGTTGATGACAAACTTGCAGGCTTCTACTCGCGCCTCTTCATGGCTCTTTGTATCTTTAAGTTTCTCAACCATGTTCTTGTATTTGGATAGCTCATTGGCTGTGTAAACTGATTCCGCACTCTGTACAACTAGTTTTTCGGCACCCTCGCGTGACATACCATAGGTATCCACCAAGGTGGAAACCATCTTCTCGAAGGGTTTCACAGTGTCACTCATACCACTATATAAGAAATTTCGAATATAAGGTGTTTTCCCTCCGCTTGTATGAAATCGAGCAAATTCGCAAGATTCTCTATTGATTTCGATAATGTCTGGGAGCCCAGCCAATCTTTCTCTTTTCATCATGATAAACAGGTATTGCCTTCACAATCTGGGAAAGTTCGAACTCCAAATACAAATTACTGAGAACATCCAGACTGTACAGGTTGGACCACTTGATTCCTAGCTGTGTTTCAAACACGCTGATAGGAACTCCAATATCACATACGTAGAGGTCGCCAATTTGTGATTTATCTGCAAAAAGTAATCCGACCTTTGGGAAAGCGATTGTCAATGTCGCTTGTGGTTTGAAAGCACTGACACATTGACCAGTGTTCGAATCAAGTCCAGAGGGAACATCAAGCGATACCACCGACTGGTTATTTGAAAGAAACTCAAAGACATCATCGGTAATGGGATCCTGCCGCTCTGAATATCCGTATCCTAGGTATGCGTCAAGTACAGTAATATCGCTAGAAAGGGCATCAGGTAGTTTTTCTGATACAGATATGCCCATCCCTAGAATGCGTTCAAGCTGTTTTCGTGGAATTGGTCGAAGAGATTCAATGCCTCGTGGAATAAGGACCATAACATCTTGATTCCATGCTTTGAGGCGACGAGCCGCAACTAGACCCCCACCTCCGTTGTTGCCCGATCCTACTACTACATGAATTGTCTTCGTCTTGTTGCCAGTAAGATCAGAAGCAAGTCGAGCTAAGGCTAGACCTGCATGCTCCATCATTAGTTCAATAGGAATATTCAGATTCTCCATCATAATTCGGTCGACTTCAATCATCTGCTCTCTAGTGAGTCCTGGTAAGGCCATGAGAGTCCACTATCCTACTAACTCATAGACTTATTGACCAATTGCAAGAGTTATAACAGTAAGTGATAGTAACTATGGTTAAGGTGTGTGAATATGGAGATTAAACAATCCATTTGCTGTAGACAATTGAAGAAAGCAGACGTTCTTGATTCAAATGGTGAAAAGATTGGGCACATAGGAGACCTCACCTTCAAATTTGATGGTGACCTCAAACTATCCCAATTCATTCTTTCTGGACCAGCATTCGAGGAATTCTTGGAAGCTGTGAAGATACGCCCTGACAAAGACCTA
>DAOWDY010000135.1 GCA_030638785.1 Candidatus Thorarchaeota archaeon | reverse complement strand
CGATGAGATGCGATACGATTTAGATAAGCTAGCACGACTCGTGTGTTCCGGAACAGTAGCAGGACTCAGGAAACTTGGTGTTGATGCGGAATTTAGACCAAGGAATGACATTGAGGTAAATGGTCGCAAAATATCCGGTACTGGTGGGACTGAACGCGGTGGCGCATTTATGTATCAAGGTACGCTGCTGATTGATTTCGATGTAAACCTGATGCTGCGAACTCTTCGGATTCCAATTGAAAAGCTAGCAGACAAAGAGATAGATAGCGTTAAAGAACGAGTTACTTGTCTGAAACGGGAGTTAGGGTATGTACCACCACTGGAGGAAATCAAGGCAGCAATTGTTGAAGGTTTCCAGGAAGTACTGTCTGTAGAGTTTGAAAAGGGTGATTTGACCCCCGAAGAGAGAGAAGTATTCAATGAGATGTTCTCTGAATATCAGTCAGAAGACTGGATAGATATGGTGCAGCCACCGAAAGACCATGCAGGTCATGTCACGGCAGTCCGAAAGACCCCTGGGGGCTTAATCAGGATATCATTGTCTCTGAATGTGGCAGGCAACTTCATTGAAAGCAGTTTCATAACAGGTGACTTTCAGATTTTTCCTCAAAGGGCAGTTATGGATCTGGAGGCGAAGTTGAAGAACATCGCTGCTGATGAAAACACCATTCGGAAAAATATCCTAGAGTTCTTTGAGGAATCCGGGGCAAGAATCTTTGGTGTAGAGCCGGAGGAACTTGTTCAACTCATGCTAGAGGCTACGAAGAAGGTTGCCTTCAGTGATATTGGCATCTCTCTTGAAGATTCAAATCATCTCATGACAGTGAATTTCATGCCTGATGAAGTCCTCTCTCAGGACTTTGACTATATTCTCCTCCCATACTGTGCCAAACTTGTCGGTTGTGACTACCGGAACATCGAGGGTTGTATCGAGTGTGGGGAATGTACTATTGGCACAATTTACGAGTTTGCAAAAGATTTGGATATCCCTGTTCGCACAATTCAGAATTATGAACACCTAATTGAAACCATTGAAGAGTTCAAAGAGAAGGGAGCCAGAGGATATGTTGGCTCGTGTTGTGAAGCCTTCTACAGCAAACATCATAGAGATTTCCTGGATACAGATGTACCTGGTCTGTTGATAGATGTAGACGATTCAACATGTTATGAACTCGGTGAAGAACAAGAGGCGTATGTTGGTTCTTTTGAGGGGCAGACTGTTCTGAAGCTTGAACTCCTTGTACGGCTGTTAAAGGCACTCAAGGAAAAAGGTCGACTTGAGGGCAAGGTGGCTGCCGATGCAAAAGTATGATGTCGTCGTTGTTGGCGGAGGTCCTGCGGGTTGTAGTACAGCGATAAATTGTGCAAGCCTTGGAATGGATGTCCTTCTCCTAGAGAAAGACACACCTGGTAGACGCAAGCCTTGTGGAGGTGTGCTACCGTGGATTACCTCCGAGGTCATTGAGGATGTATTAGGAGAAGAGATGCCCCAAAGCGTTTACAACTCTCCCTCAGAACTCGGCCTCTACTATGTACCTCCAAGTGGTCGAGTGAATGGAGGTAGAATGCCTAACTACAGAATCCACAATATTGTGCGAGAATATTTTGATGAATGGCTCTTGAAATTGACTAGTGACTCAGGAGTGGAAGTAATCACTGAAACACGTTTTACTGATTTATCAATTGGGACTTCAATTGAAGTGACTGGAATAAGACAAGCTGAAGAGATGAAGTTCGATACCAAATACCTTGTAGGCGCAGATGGTGTTCGTTCTAAGGTTCGCAGAGTGCTTGATCCCGATAGTGACACACAGGCTTTGATTGTTGGTCAAGAGCTTTGGAGTGATTGGAAGAAGAGCGACATTGAGGATTGCTTCTATGGATTCTTCAGAGGAGACCTCTCTATAGCGTATTCATATGTAATCCCAAAAGGTAACAATCTTCTGATAGGACTGGGAGTTCAACAGCAGCAAACGCCCAATGTCAGTGAAGCGTTGAGCATGTTTCGAGAATGGTTAAAGGTAGATTTCGATTTTCATGAAGAAACAATGCTAGCAAAAGAGGTCTGGGGAATACCGTTTGGTTACTTTGTACCCGGGGAAGGGAATATTATTCTGGTAGGAGATGCTGCTGGGTTGTGTAATCCACTCTCAGGTGAGGGAATCCGTTTGGGAATTGAATCAGGAGAATCTGCAGCTTCAGCAATTTCACGGAGTTTGAAAGGTGCCAATTTGATTGAGGCCTACAATAAGGAGGTCGGAGGGATCTCAGATATGGTTAGGAAGATCTTTGATTTTGTACTTTCATTAGATGATGATGGGCGCGAGACCTTTGTAAAAGAAGAATTATCCCGAGGAACCATCTGATTCATTAGTGGTTCCTATCGCAACTGATTAATTAGCCTTCAAAGACAACTCATGAAAGTTCGGTGACACCATGCAAATCGATTACAGCCTTTGCAATCCCAGTGAATGTGACCTAGAATGTTTCAAGGCTTGTATGGATGTCCATGGAGACCCATCTCCTTTAACATTCAACGAGGGAGATACTGCTCCTAAAATCTATCAAGATGATTGCACGCAATGTATGATGTGTGTACGTGCTTGTCCATTGGATGCGATTATACCGTCTGGCACTAAGAAGCGAAAGGAAACCAAACATCTTACCAAGAAGGACCCAGAAGACGGATACGTGCCCTATGAGGTTTCAGAGGACTGGGAGGATTTCTCAGAAGCTGATACGATTTTCGCCCGAGTTCATAACGATTCGGAATTCAAGAATTATCAACAGAATGAATGGCATGGTGCGGATGCCATGATTTCAAAGAACATTCCCGGTTATGGCAAGTTTGAACATGATATGTCTTCAGCTGGATGGACATTATACGATTCACGTAGAAACATCAACCCTAAGAAAACCGATTTCACTAAGCCTGACCCTTCATCAAGCGACATTAAGGATAAGAGTCCAACCTTGACCCGCGACATCAAACGTGCTGCCAGATTCTATGGTGCTAGTCATGTTGGTGTTGCAAAGATAGACCGACGGTGGTTATACTCATCCAATCGAGAACGTGAAGAGTACAATATTCCTGAAACGATAAATCGTGTAATTGTTATGGCTGTGGAGATGGACTATGAGGGGATAGCAACTTCTCCCGCATTTACAAGTGCAGCAAATACTGCTCTAGGGTATTCCCAAATGGCATTCATTGAGATCGAACTGTCTGCTCTAATCAGAAAGCTTGGATACAGTGCAATTCCGTGCGGTAATGATATGTCACTTAGTGTTCCCCAAGCCGTCGATGCGGGGTTGGGAATGATTGGCAGACATGGAATCCTCATTACAAAGAAGTATGGGCCTCGTGTCAGAATTGCAAAGGTCCTCACTGATATGCCCATTCATGCAGATAGACCTGACAAGAAATTCTGCGAATCAGTAACTCGCTTTTGTGAGGTATGTGAGAAATGTGCAACTACTTGCCCCTCTCAATCTATCCCTTATGGGAAAACGCTCACATGGAAAGGTGAAACTCGCTCCAACATCCCTGGAGTAAAGAAGTGGTATGTCAATCCAGAAACCTGCTACAACTTTTGGGTCGAGAATGGTTCAGAATGTTCGAATTGTATACGGTCTTGCCCCTACAACAAGAAGAACAACTTCTTCCATCGCATCATCGTGTGGGTTACCAAGAATTTTTCATGGATGGATCGAATCATTATCAAGATGGATGACTTGATGGGATATGGAAAGCAAAAGGACCCACAGAAGTACCTTGATAGCATCGAGAAGCAGTAAAAATTGCTTTGGATTTTGCAAGGTTAATAATACAACCTGCTTTATGACATATCAGAATCAAGTGAGCTGCCTTTAAGGTCTGCATGGGGCTAGTAGAATGAGCAAAAAGGCAAAGCCCAAGAAGACAACAAATGACAATACGTTCGAGTTCGCTCTAGGTGACGTTCGTGTAGATGAGGCTACCCTCCGCAAAATAATCTCCAACTCTCATGATGCAATCGCCATCATGAATGAGAAATTAGAAATTGACTATATAAGTGAGGAAGGAATCAGGATATTTGGAGGGTCCAAGAAGGATTTGCTGGGGCATTCCTTTGGCGAGTTCATGGATCCAGATGAGGCTAAGTTTGTTGCAGAGCGTTTTGCAAAAAGAGCCCGTGGTGAGAAAGTTCCTCCCTCTTATCCAATTACTATTATCAGAATAGATGGGCAACGTCGAGTAGTAGATATTCGTGTGACTCTGATTCAAACCACAGACGGCGAGAGAAAAGCGCTAATCCATGCTCAAGATATAACGGAGGAAACAAAGAGCCGAGAAGATCTGCTTGATTCTGAGGAACGTTACCGTACCCTTGTAGAAACTATGAACGATGGTCTTGTAATTGATGATGAAGAATGTATCTTTACATATGCCAATGTGGCATTCTGTGCGATGTTGGAGTATAAACCATCAGAGATCATTGGAAAGTGCTGGGTGGATTTCACTAAAGACAAGGATTTCGATTTTGCAAGGACAAAGATTGAGGAACGAACGAGAGGACAATCTGG
>DAOWDY010000019.1 GCA_030638785.1 Candidatus Thorarchaeota archaeon | reverse complement strand
TCCATTGGCGCAGTCGGCCAAGCCACTGGTGATATCACCGGTGACCTCGACCGAGTTCTCTTGTTAACTTCGCAAGTTGGGGATAGAGAGCTAATAATTTGTCTAGTAGTGAGTGTGAAAAGGATGGTCAAGATCAAAGACCCCGAGGCAATCAAGAGGCTCATCATGTCGGAAGATTATGAGCACAAGCGTATCATCAGTATTAGCGCGCACATCGATCATGGTAAGACAACCACGTCAGATTATCTCATGCGCCGTGCAGGTCTGATGAGCGATGCAGCCGCAGGCCAGGCTCTTATGACAGACAGTGATGAAGAAGAGCAGGAGCGAGGAATCACAATCTTCACATCTGTAGTTCTTTTGAACTTCGAAGTTGAAGGCGAGGAGTACTTAGTCCAGCTTTCAGACACCCCCGGTCACCTTTCTTTCACTGGTGAGGTTTCACGTGCACTTCGTGCTAGCGATGGTGCAGTGATTCTCGTGGATGCACTTGAGGGTGTTATGACCCAGACTGAAACCAATATCCGTCTTGCAGTTGGTGGGGAAGCATGCAAGCCTGTACTCTTCATAAACAAGGTAGACAGACTCATCAACGAGCTGAAGCTCCCGCCAGCCAAAGTCTACGAGAGAATTGATATTATTATTGCAAAGGTAAACGAACTCATCAAGAAGGTTGCTCCAAAAGAGCTAGTCAAGGAATGGCTGACAAGTTTCCAGAATGGTAGTGTCGCAATTGGCAGTGCTAAGACAGGTTGGGCATTCACAATGAAGACCTTGGAGAAGAAAAATATCAAGCCCAATATTGTATTCGAGAAATACAACGAGGGAGACGAGAGATGGTTGCGAGATAACCTGCCTCTGGATGAAGCTCTTCTTGAGATGATTGTGAAGCACCTACCCAATCCAAAGGACGCCCAGAAGTACAAGATTCCACGAATCTGGAAGGGTGACCCTGAAAGTCCTGAAGGTAAAGCACTACTCGAGTGTGATCCAAAAGGTCCACTTCTTGGAATGATCACAAAGATTTTCGTTGATCCAAAGAGCAAGAGACCTACTCTTATTGGTCGAATCTTCTCAGGAACAATAAAATCTGGTCAAACTATTCGTCTAGTTGGAATGAGGAAGAATGTACCAATCAAACGTTTGGGGGTTCAAGAGATTACAGATATCCTACCTATGGACGAAGTTCCAGCTGGAAACCTCTTCTCAGTGTTCGGATTCATGTGTCCATCTGGTGAGTCATTCGTTGAAGCAGACTCAGATATGGCAGGCTTTGAACCCATTGAGTATGCAAGCGAACCAGTTGTTAGCAGAAGCATCAAACCAATTGATCCCCAAGACATTGCCAAGCTTGGTGATGTTGTATCAAAATGGATTATGGCTGATCCTACTGCAAGTTTCTTCCATGACAAAGAGTCTGGTGAATACCGTCTCAATGGTATAGACCCTCTACAGATTGAGATTCTCACAAAGCGTATCCATGAACAGGTGAAGATTGACATATCAGAACCAATCATCGTTTACCGTGAGAAGATTTCCGGACGCGGTCAAGAATTCCATACTAAGAGCCCCAATGGTCACAATCGTATCCGAATATACGTTGAGCCACTAGATGAGAAGACTGTTGAACTGATTAAGAAGCAGAAGATTACCAATGAACAACAACCTAGAGATCGAGCTGCAATCCTCCGTGACGAAGCTGGTTGGGATGCCAAGCGAGCAAGGAAGATTCTCGATATCTATGAGAGTTCAATGTTAGTTGATGGAATGAGTGGTGTACAGAGATTTGATAGAATCTGGCCATATGTTCACTCAATTTGGAGAGAGTTTGTGGAGCAGGGACCAATTGCACGTGAGCCTGTGATGGGTGTAAAGGTGACAATTACAGATGCCACTATTCACAATGATCCAGCTCATACTGGTTACAACGAAGTTGCAACCATGACCAGTGCAGGTCTTAATATGAGCTTCCTCACAGCTGACCCCGCAATCTATGAACCAATCCTCAATGTTGACATCAAAACACCTCCTGATACTCAGGGTGGTATCATCAAAGTGTTGACAGGACATAGAGGTCAAATCCTCACAATTGAAGCAGAAGAAGACACAGTGACTATAAAGGGTGTACTACCAACTGCAGAGACAATCGGCATTGCTGATGAGTTTCGAAGTGCCGCTGCTGGTCGTAGTTTCTTTGGTTACCAATTCCGAGGCTTTGAGCAATTGCCTGGGAGCCTACAGGAAGAGAGAATCCTAGAGATCAGGGCCCGAAAGGGCATGCCAGAGGAGATGCCGTCAACTAGCTCCTGGGGTAGATGGGTCTACAAGCGAACATAATCTGATGTAATTAGAGTGACGCCAGCTAGGCGTCCTCTCTTTCCTCTTTTTCAAATTGACAACCTATTTCTACATAAGGGTCTTAAATCTGACCGACCCATAATGACCGTTGATATCGTCACTGAACTAGAGAAACTTGTGTCCTTCAATACAGTTAATGATTCCAAGTCAAAACCACCAATAGACTGTGCGAATTATATCAAAGACCGGTTTGAAGACTTTGGTTTCATCACTGACGTTATCGAGTCCAAAGGATTCTACACTACTCTTGGTCGACAGGGGCAGGGAAGTTTTAAGATTCTCTACCTCGCACATTATGACGTTGTACCTCCAGGTGAGGACTGGAAGACTGATCCCTTCAAGTTGCACGTTGAAGGTGATATTGCATATGGTCGGGGTACTTGTGATAACAAAGGCAACATTGTTTCAATGTTGAAGTTGGCTGAAACCTTTCAAGAGAAGGAATTGCCTTGCACTCTTCTACTCGCAGCTTCAGGCGATGAAGAGATAGGTGGGGTCAATGGAGCTTTAAATCTGAAAGAATATCTGATTTCGAATGGACTCTTTCCAGATTATGTGGTAATTGCGGATGGTATCAATCAGGTCGTCATTCATCGTAGGCGAAACGTTCTACCAACGATAATCAAGGCGAAGCGCAAGATATCCAGACTAAAGGGAAGGGAGGAAACAATTCGCTTCGAAACTGATATCTTTGGTAGTGACTCCAGACATTCTGCATATCAACGACGAGGAGTTGACAGACATGCACTTCTTACCGCCTCAAAGTATCTGGACCTCAATGGGTTTGCATGTGTCCGTGACATGCGTGGTGGATTTGTCAAATCCAATGTTATTCCCTCATGGGTAGAACTAGATATCATTCATCCAGATGCTGAAGGCTTGGAACTTGAATACGATGAAACACTTACGGGGATATTCCGTAGCCTGCTCCCCTTGTCTTCTACATCTTTTCCAACTGCATACTCTGATCTCGGTACAACTGTTTCCCCCAATATGTTATCAATTGATGATGACCTCTGGACACTCTATTGTGATGTCAGAGCAATGACAGACGATAATGAAACCGTGCAGGATGCCTTCACTAAGGCAATATCAGAAAAAGTGGAGCTATACTCAATCCGAGTTCCACAAACTGCAGGCTGTGTAAACTCAGACCGCAACTCAAGATTGATTCGAGCTGCAGAGTGGTCGCTGAAAAAAGAAGGTATCAAGTACAAGGTTATGGAGGGGTATGGAGCCTCTGATTCGCGATACTTTGCTGGTCATACTGCAGATGTCTTTGACTTTGGTCCCAAGGGTGACAACCTACATGGGCCAAATGAATGGGTTTCCCTGTCCTCTTTGGAGGAGAATGCACGATTCTTTTACAGCCTCATTGAGGTTCTATCAAGAGACCCTAGTCCACTTTGATTAGTAACAAATATGCAGGCCTAGTGAGAGTTTATTTCTCACTAGGTGTTATTGCCAGATCGAGTTTTTCGTCCCCAAATGTATATGTCGCCTTGAACTTACCTACAGGCTTCTTGGCTTTCTTCAAGCTAGTAGCAAGTGTTTCATCTGTGATGTATTTCTCATTAGATTCGACAGCTTCAGAAACCCGAGTACTAGCGGAATATTGAATGTCTATCGCATCATCAATTTTTAATTCAGATGATTTACGTAGGTCCTGAACCCGACGCACGAAATCACGCGCTAATCCCTCAAATTCTAGCTCTGGGGTCAACTCAGTTGTTAAAGCTGCTACGTAAGAACCCTCAGCTGCTGTCGAGAAACCCTCTTTTGCTTCGACTTTCACCTCAACTTCTTCAGGCAATATCTCGAGTGTATCCCCGTCTACAGTCACCTGTACCGACTCACCCGCTTGTAATCTGGTCGATGCTTCACGTGCATCGAGATCCAATATTGCCTTTCTGATTGCAGGGAACCGAGCGCCATATTTCTGACCCAATTGTTTCGGCAATGGCTTAAGTTCGTAATTGATAACTTCTGCAACAACATCCAACAAACGAACATTCTTGACATTCAACTCGTTTCTCAATACGTCTGAATAACGTGATACTATCTCTCGTTCTTTATCCAATCCAACAGCAAATGCAATTTCGGAGAGTGGTTGACGAAGTTTCACATTAGCTTTGTTTCTCGATGCATGACCTATTGACACCAAACGAAGCACCAACTCCATCTCACTGTTGAGTTTTCCATCAACAGATTTCGGACCACTTGTAGGCCAATCGCAATGATGAACACTCTCAGGAGCTTCTGAGTCAACACTACGGGTTAGATTTTGATGCATCACTTCTGAAACAAACGGCACAAACGGAGCAAGTAAACGAGAGAGAGTTACAAGGACCTTATACAGAGTGTCATAGGCTGCATTCTTGTCTACATCTACCTTATCACTGTCCCCCGTTTCTGCCCAGAAACGTCGCCGGCTTCTTCTTAGATACCAATTACTTAGGTGGTCGATGAAACTGTCTACCACGGCTGTAGCCAAGTTTGGTTCATAAGATTCCAAATACTCGGTGACCTTCTGGATTACTTCGTTCAGCCTTGAGAGAATCCATTTATCCAGTTGACTTAGGGCTGTTTGCATATCATCTTTAGGAGTCCATCCATCCATGTTAGCATATGTAACAAAGAAGGAGTATACATTCCAGAGTGGTATGAGGAATTGTCTCCTTACATCATCTGCACTATGGTATCCGAAGTACAGGTCCTTCTCAGGTTTATGATCACAGTAGAGCCATCGCATCACATCCACACCCATCTTACCAGCAGCTTCGTCAAACTCTACCATATTTCCCCAAGATTTGTGCATAGGTCTTCCATCTTCTGCTACTAATGTGGCATATGTGAAGACCTCTTTGAACGGTGCTTTTCGTTCAAGAATGGTACTCATTGCTAGAAGGCTATAGAACCAGTTTCTGAATTGACCTGGAAAGCTCTCGCTGATGAGGTCCGCAGGGAACCACTTTTTCCAATATTCTCTATCGGAGTTGTACCTCATTGTGCTCATCGCTACTATACCTGCATCCAGCCAGGGGGTTCCTACATCTGGAACTCGTTTCATGTGTTGATCGCATTTACTGCATTTTATCTCAACTGCATCGATGAACGGTCGGTGAGGTGAATGACCTTCAAAGACATCCCATCCAGCAACAGCCCGTTCTTGCAGTTCCTCTTTGCTTCCTATCACATCAAAATGGCCGCACTCGGAACATTCCCATATCGGTAACGCGAGTCCCCAATATCGTTTCTTAGAAATCATCCAGTCATCCATATTCCTTAGCCAATCTAACTCTCTCTCCTTTCCAAAGGAAGGATGCCATGTGGTTTCATTAATGACCACTTCCATTATCTGGTAACGTAGATTGTTTTTCTTCTGATTTTCGGTGACTTCCGGATAGGGTATATCGAGTTTATTTCCCATCGATATAAACCACTCATCAACGAGACGAAAGACTAACTCTTCCTGACATCGCCAACAAACAGGATATCGGTGAGTATAGTCCTTTACGGAGTATGTCAATCCCTTCTTCTTTAGATTGTCAAAGATTGGTTTTCGTACAACATTCACATTCATACCCGATAACCAATCAAAACCATCAAGAAATAGACCGTTATCTGTTAATGGTG
Organism: Candidatus Thorarchaeota archaeon; assembly: GCA_030638785.1. Lineage (GTDB taxonomy): Archaea > Asgardarchaeota > Thorarchaeia > Thorarchaeales > Thorarchaeaceae > MP5-2226. The sequence continues at coordinate 2,634 of DAOWDY010000019.1, read as the reverse complement.
CTATCACTGCAAGGCCATGTTCCTTAGAGAGTTGAAAGTCTTCGGCTCCACACCCAGGGGCAACATGAACAATTCCAGTTCCATCTTCTTCACCAACCTCGTCCCAAGTTATTACTATGTGATTTCCTGCAACACCACTATCCTTCTGGGCAGGTAGTTCGTCAAAGGGTCCATTATAGGTCCAGCCTTCCATGTCCATACCAAGTATCTCTTCTTCCACCTCGTAATCACCCTTCAACATATGGAGGGTTCCACGACTCAGGTACAGAACTTCTTCATTCTGACGTACCTTAACATAGGTCAGGTCTGCCCCAACTGCGGCTGCAACATTACTACTTAGCGTCCATGGAGTTGTTGTCCATACTAGAAGACTCTCTCCTGGACGATCTACAAGTGGAAATCTCAAGGTTATGCTTGGATGTGTCAGTTCACGATATCCTTCGGTTACTATCTCATGTTGACTGATTCCTGTCCCACAACGACCGCACCAAGGTATAACATCTCTACCTTTGTACACCCAACCCCTATCATGACATGACTTCAGGATTGTCCAGATCGTATAGTTATTCTCTTCTGAGAATGTAAAATATGATCCTCCTAACTCTGGTAATCCTAATCTTCCAACTAGATGTTCAACAGTACCAGTTACTGGACCATCTACTCCCTCTACCGTCAAGACTTTCATAGGGTCTTTACCAAGTTCATCATGTAGCAACTTGAGGGTTTCTTGGTTATCCCAGTTCATCCAGTAACCAAGTCGTATACTCTGCTCAGCCTGCCTAGCTGCAAACTTCAGAACGCGCTGCTTACACATTAAGATGAAGTTTTCCAACCCAAATTCTTCAATATCGTGTTTACCCTTGAACCCCATATCTCGTTCTACATTAACCTCGACCCAAAGACCTTGACAATCGAAACCATTTTGATAACGGGTTCGATGACCTTGCATGGCTTTGAATCTCTGGTATAGGTCTTTGTACGTTCGTCCCCAACCATGATGAACACCCATCGGGTTGTTTGCTGTAATAGGTCCATCAAGAAATGACCAGGTCGGACCTTCTACCCGAAGTTTCTTCAGAGTTTCAAAGGCTTGGGTATCTTCCCAGAACTTTAGTACTTCCTCTTCTTGAACAATGAAATCGACTTTATTTGGTACTGGTTTGAACATGTACATCACTGACCTTGCTTTCGAGAGTGATTATTGTTTTCAAATACAACTGGGTTGTAACTATTAGATGGGGCGGTCATCCGTAGTTTCCTCTCATATTGTTTTGAATACACCTTAAGAAATCTAACAGATGCGTAATCAGAGAATGGACTACAAAATATATCACGAGTGCTAGTGAATTTGGCAATCCATCCTTTATCCACCTATTGATTCTTCTTCGTGGTTGACTCAGTTAAAAACCTTGGGCTAAATGACGTTGACCATTCAACAGAGAAAGGAGGTCCGACCAACACTTAATTGTTCCATGCCCACAAGAAGCTGAACAGGTGAATAGTAATGAGTGCCCTTGAAGAAAGACCTTTGGATCAGCTCGCTGATATGATCTACAATATATTGTGGCAAGACCTCCTAGAAGTATTTCGGGCAGTCAGAATCAAAATGGATTCAGAAGGTCCTGAAGCAGTTAAGATTGCGTTTGCAGGGGCCAAGGAACGATTTCTATCTGGTTCCTTTGCTGATCATATTGAAGTTAGGTGGGGAATGAATCTCTGTCCGTTCTGTAATGATGATAACATTGAGAAGAATGGTATAGCTTATGTACAATCTACAGGTGATGGACTGGAATTCAATCAATGTTTGAATGATCGTATCGGTATTCTATATGATCTAGAAACGGCAAAAGCAACAATGGATAGTTTTGTCATTGGATTCGGAAAACCTGCTCAATTTAATGGTATGTCATTCTACTGGACCGCTGTAGGACCTGAAAGTATGAATCAATTCCAACCTATCTATGAAGTGATTAAGGATGGCCAATGGATTGGTTCTGTTTCCTTTGATAGTGATATGAACACACGATTTCTCCCATTTGATGCGATGAAAGAATCAGTTGATCGGGGAGCAGAAGATCCATGGACAAATGAAATTCCAGAGGACCTTCGTGGAGCTATTGACGAATTCAAAGAGGTTGCCAAAGAGCAGATTCAGGTTACACTTCAACTTTAGAAAAATTTCACTAGGTGATTCAATTGGTCAAAGAAAAACTAGTTCGGGATAGGATTCCAGAATTGATTCGCTCCTCGGGAGAAGATCCTACAGTTCGAAAGGCTGACGCTGATGAGCTAGATAAATTCCTTCGTGCAAAGATTGTCGAGGAAGCCCAAGAGTTCCTGGAATCTGGTGATCTAGATGAGCTTGTTGATATCTTTGAGGTGTTAGAGGCTTTCATGCAGTTTCGAAAGATTGATCCCGGCCTTCTTGAGATCCAACAACATGCAAAGAGAATGGCTCGCGGTGGATTCACAGAAGGACTCATTTTACAGATGAATGAGTAGATTTGCCTCTACTCCCTATTCATACTCTGAAACATCTGAAAGAGTTTATATTGAGAAAAATCGGGCACGGGCTAAGAAATACCACCCTGTTCAGTGGTGGTTCCATGTGGTCATGGAGTGAATGATTATGGC
>DAOWDY010000087.1 GCA_030638785.1 Candidatus Thorarchaeota archaeon | reverse complement strand
ATATGCCCAATGAATTTACTATGGCCTTCTGACCGGATGCAGCAGTGAGTTGCGCTTCAACTGCAACTTGTATTTTATCCACTTTTTCTTTGGATGCATCAACTGCCCGTACAATGAGGTTTGCAGCTTCTTCTGATGATAATTGTGTCACGGCGGTATCATAGAGTCCCTTCACAAGTGGGTGTGTACCAGAGAAGGAAGGCAATGATTCAAAATGGGGGTCTGCGATTGATGCCCGAGCTAATTGGACAGCCTTGATTGCTGCTTCTTCGTAGTCTTCCTTCAGAAGGGTTGTGACATAAGCAAATCCAATCTTCTTATCCACGATGGCTCTAACACCAATACCAGAATCTCGTTTCTCTTCTGCGGATTTTATAGCACTGTTTTCTACCTCAAGGGAAAAGGATCGCGAAGAGCCTACATATGCTTCAGCTTGGTCGGCTCCCGTTTCAATCGCTTTCTTGACTGCTAATTCTGCAAGATTCAGTAGTTGTTCCACCTTACATTCCTCCGACACCGATTTCTGTAATCCTTGCATGTGGTCCACCGCTCATATCAGGAATCATCTGACCGGATTTTCCACAGGTTCCAGAATCCATATGAAAATCATTTCCTATTGCATCAATCTTTGCAAGTACATCTAGAATTTGACCAGCTAGAGAAACATCTCGGACCATTTGTCCGATTTCTCCATTCTCAATCATATATCCGTGACTTGCTTGAAACATGAATTGCCCTTTGGAAGGTTCTGTATATCCATAGTTGAAGCTACAGAGAAGCACTCCATGTTTGGTATCCTGAATGAGTTCCTCGACATTCCAATCACCTGATTCCATGAAGGTATTGCTCATCCTCGGAAGAGGTGCATGCATGAATGATTGAGCTCGAGCAGAACCATTTGCCCTCATATCTAATCTGGAAGCAGTTTCCAAGCTATGCAGCAATTCGTTTAGTATCCCATCTTTCACGAGGTGACGTTTTGTGGTCTTTGTGCCTTCCCAATCATATGCAAAGGAACCTCGTTCACCAGGCATTGTTGGATCATCACTTAGATTCAGATGTTCGGGGCCAACTTGCTGGTTAACCTTATCTTCCAGCACGGTTGAATGTGCAGGCCAGTTGTCAGCCTCACATGCGTGGCCAAATGCTTCATGCACCATGACTCCGTTCAGAATCGGATCCATGACAACATCATAGGTCCCACCTTCTGCTGAAACAGAACTCAGAAGATCTGTGACATGTTTTGCTGCTGTCAGTCCAATAGTCTGTGGTGCTTCCTTGAGGAGATCTTCATATCCACCTCGGGTCCCAATAGATTTGAATGCTCTCTGACGGCTAGTTCCCTCTTTGGCAGTAGGTGCAGAAATGATTCGTGGAAGAGAATTTTCAACATAGATTGATGTTCCTAGTGAATTCGCAATGTGAAGTTCGGTCCAGAGATCACCATAGATTGTTCGCGTATTTACAATTCGAGAATCAAAGTCCCTGGCTTGATCATCAATTGACTTAGCAAAGCCTATCTTGTCTTCTATTGCAACATCTTCAAAATGCATCTTCGGCGTCATCTTGACCTTGTCAGTAAATGCAGGACCTTCGATTGTGAACTTCTCAGCTACTTTCTTACGAGTTGCAAGAGCTAATCGGGCGACAGATTCTCCGGTTTCTCGCATTCCCTTAGGTGTTAGGTCAGTGGTCTGTGCAAATGCCCAGGCTCCATCAACAAATGCTCTAATTCCAGCACCCTTCAGTCGGGATGCAATGGACTTTTTCGTCACACCATCGGTAATTTCTATAATCGTGGTAGTTGTATTCTCAATTCTGATGTCAGAGAATGTCACACCGGTCTTGAGTGCCGCCTCGATGGCTGCCTGAGCAAGGTCTTCCATATCATGTAAGCGAATTTTGAGGTGATATAACTGATGCGACATTGGCATTATATCGAAAAACATCAGACCCCATTAATACGCACGTCATACACAGGTTATTCTTGGGTATAGGTGAGGTAAGATGTGAATATGGAGGCCTTTACTTGAGAGAAGATTCGTTGCGACCATCTTGTCGTATATGTAACAGTTACAGAGCCTCACACATGTGTGAAGACTGTGGGACTACACTTTGTTCAGACTGTCTTGAAACTAGGACAAGTCAGTATACAGTATGCAACGAATGTCATCATAATCTAGGTGTCCCCATTTCTGGAGAAACGTTCGATCATTGCCCTGAGTGCGAAGCAGAGAATCTTGGAAAAGGACGCCGTGTAGAGGAAATATGCCCTCAGTGTCATTCACCCCGAATAATGAGTGTTGAGGAGAAAAGGCGAGGATTAGCACAAGATCTTCGGCAGGCAATTATGAATATCCATTATGGGCACACACGATTAAGGGAATTTAACAACAGCCTTGTATCAGCAAAACGTCTTCTAGTATCCCTACGAATGGCAAACTTTCTGCACTACAACTGGCTTGAAGAAAAAATCGAAGAAATCCAAGTAGAAGTAGTTGCTCTCAAGAATCGAATTACAAACCAAGCTGAGATTTTAGGTAAGAAAATTGCTGCTGAAACCAAAGGACTGATGGATTATACTCGCTGGTCTCCTTCTCAGTTTCCATTCATTGAGGGAATTTCTAACAGAGTTACCCATATTGGCAATCAATACAAAGTAAATGTGGATGAAGCTCTCAAAGATGTACGATTCAAGCTTGATGAAATCAAAAGTCAACTAGAGGGTCTCGATTACTATCGAAAGAAGTTCGCCGGGTTCTATGAGGTTTCGGAACTCGCTGTCAACGAACTTCCAGTATGCGCTCTTCCTGATATCAAAGTAACAGGAAGTGATTTCCTCCGACATGATAAAGCGACAGGTACTCTCTACATCACAAATAGACGGTTAGTGTTCATCGCTGAAACTGGACTCGTTAGAAAGAAGATGGAGATTCTATTTGACTTCCCCTTGCTTTACCTCAATTCGATTGAAGAGGATGGACGGTTCCGTAAGAGATTAGTCCTCAAAATGAAACAAGGCGAGTTGAAAATCGCTTCAAGTGACCAAACTCAGAAAGTGTTACCGGATTATGTGGAGATTGCCCGTAAGTTTGACAGATACATGCAGACAGACTTACAGCGAGTGCGTAAATTGGAGCAACAGAGCCTCAATGTAAGCGATGTGCGAATGAAGATCGAGGGATTGGTCTATTCCCTACTCTCACCAGGACCTCAACCCCATGACAGCATGCATTCAGAGCCTCTCAGAACTTCTTATAGACCTCATGAACGTCGAACTCCAAGAAGGACACCCTACAATTACAATGAGGAAACCTATACCAGATCTGGTTTCAAAGACGAACTGAGGCATTCTTTTGGCGACGATGGCGGATACACAAGGCGACCTGAGTTTCTGAAGCAACCACAAGAAGTTGAAGGCTATAGTGGGAATATCGCAGAACTAGATAGAGCTCTATCGGAAACAGTGGATCTACTACGTTCGGGAAGAATCGTACCTGAAGATTTCATCAGACGATATAGGCTCCTAATGAGAAACTCCTACACAGCAAGGCACGAAATGAGTAGGCAACATAGAGGACCAATAGACGATCGGTGGTAGTTTAGACACCTAATTCTTTTTCGAGGTTCTTTATCGCCTCTTCTAACTTGTCTGCCTCTGAAATAGGTGTACTTGCAGTTGCTGTTTCAGCCACTCCTGCTTCAAGGTCAATCTCATGCATTGCAGCGGTGATATCCTCTGATGTGACGTGAGCATCACCAGTTGAATCGAATGCTTCACCAGTGATCCCACCCTCGATCTCGAATTCTTCCAAGCGTCGAGCAATCTCATCAGCATTATCGACCACCTTGGAGGCATCAGTGGCATCACCCAACATGCCAAGTATTTTTGCTACTTGTTCTAGTGCCTTTGATGCTTGCGCTGTAGACTGTGCCCTGGTAACATGGGCAAGAATCTTCAAAATCTGCAGCCGGGATTTGTCTACTGAAAGTGCAAACCTTCTGAACCGAATCATCTCAGTAGCGTAGGTCTTGTACGCTTCGAGATTTCCAGTTTTTCTTGCTTTTACAGCACGGGCCTTAGTATTACGTTCCTCTTTCTCAAGCTTGTTTCTTTGGCGATCTAACTGCTTTGATAGAATGCGCAACTGGCTTGTGACTTCGTTAATATTGGGTTTTCTCCTACCCCATGAGAACGCTTTCCTTATTGGACTCAAAATCCTCACCAACACAGAATGTTATCTGTTTCAGTCTGTTCAATATCACCAGTCCATTTAATACTTCGCAGAATTGTTTCTCGGAAACCACTTATGATGTCAAACCCAAATAACACCGAAGTTCTTAACAGGTTACAATCCAAAGCCACGTGAGAGAAAATGTCAGGTGATGGCGGAGACCGAGTTGACCAGGGTCTAAAGAATCTGTTAGACCGTGCAATAGACCTCGATAACAGAGGGATGAAGAAGGAAGCTTGCCAGCATTATCTGAAGGCAAGCAAGATACTCATTATGCTGTCCAACTCAGCAGCACTGCCTTCAGTTCGTAAACACTACTTGAAGAGGGCTCAGGAGTGTGTTGATCGAGTTCGGTTTATCTCAGGCATTAAAAAGATCTCGAGAGGACCCTCCGAAGGGCTAGCGACTCCAATTAGTAGAGAAGCAGATACCAAGTATGAGGCTCCAGACAGAAGTGCTGAGGCCATCAGTGAAGATGATGAAGATTCAAAGAAGCTTCGTGACATGATTGCAGATACAATCATATCTGAGCGACCAAATGTCAAGATGGAAGAAGTCGCAGGTCTCGAGGACGCTAAGCAGGCCATCAATGATGCAATACTTGCACCTATGAAGCACCCTGAACTATTCAAGGGCAAGGCTAGACAACCTTGGAGAGGTATTTTGTTTTACGGACCAGCAGGATGTGGTAAGACACTTATTGCTAAGGCTGTTGCGTCAGAGATTGACGCCACATTCTTCAATGTGTCTGCTGCCAACATAGTTAGTAAATGGCTTGGTGAATCAGAGCGCCTTGTTATGAGCCTCTTCGAGATGGCACGTAGGAATCAGCCAGCCATCATATTCATCGACGAGCTTGATTCGATTGGTGTAGCTCGTTCTGGTGATGATGTAGGTGGTGAGAGACGCCTCAAGACTCAACTTCTAACTGAGATGCAAGGACTCGCCAGCGATGTTGAAGATAGAGTGACTGTTATTGGAGCAACAAACCTCCCATGGGAAATCGATTTTGCATTACGATCTCGATTTGAGAAACGAATACACGTACCTCTTCCAGAAAAAATCGCACGTAACCGAATCTTTGAGATTCATATGGAGGACATAGAAATCATGCCTGAGGTTAACTATGAAGAGCTCTCGGACTTAAGTGAGGGCTATAGCGGTAGAGACCTCAGTATTGTATGCCGTGAGGCTGCGATGGAACCAATCAGAGACCTTCAGATCTCTGGCAGGATGGACGACGAAGACGAGATTGTAGAACTACGTCCGGTTTCCCGAGAAGATTTCCTTAGGGCAATCGAGAATATTCGACCTGCTACTTCTCCAGAGGATTTGAAGAAATATTCAGACTGGGCGGAGGGTTCCTAGGTCTTGGGAGTGAAGGAGAAGCGCAAGGAGAAAAAAACCAAATCCAAGGTTGAAACCAAGACCAAAGTAGAGGAAATCAAAGAAGAAATCAAGACAGAAGCAGCGGTTGTTGAAAAGGAGAAGACGCCTCACAGGCCGGAAGTTGTTATAAAATCCGATGTGATTGAAAGCGCCACCGAGGACCAAGAAACAACAGATGCAACTGATGAGATTACTCCTGAGAGTATAGTAGAGGTGCTACTCCCTCAATGGGGAAATGCCTCTGAATCAGAATGGATGTATCACATTCCACTTAGGGATGAAGATAAGGGACTTTGGGCAGAGGAATGGGGGGACTTTCTTCTAAAATGGGCCCAGGGAAGAGGATTCCATGTGCTTTCGATTTCCACTTTCTTGGTAGAAAGTCCATTCCATCAAATGCTTGGGAAAGTCGATGCGTTCAGACTGATTGGTGATACACTTGTGGAGAAAGAAGTTGCCGACTGGTTAGACCGTGGTAGAAGACAGCTTAGGATTTATTGGAGACCCTTAGAAGAGTGGGCGGATATTGTCTACGAATGGGCACTAAAGACAGGGCATACACAGCTCGATCTGAAATCAATAGTCATCCAAGAATCAGATGAACCCTTTGCTCAGCTTCCTGAGCGTGACATTGGTATACTTTTAGGTATCATCGTTGAAAAGAGTCTGGCAGTCTGGGTAGACAAGAAGAAACATGCCATCAAGATAGAAATCTAAATTTCATCAAGATGAATCAGTATATCGCCCTGAGGGCCTATCGGATTCATGAGAGCCACGTGAACGAAGACCGGGGAAGTAGTATCTGCCACCCGTGCTAAAGCGTATATCTGCTACAGCCATACCAACATCAACCAGACTGGTTAGGACCTGTCGTGCATGCTCCTCGGACCACTTCAGTTCCATCATAATCTCCTCAACAGAAGTGTATCCCTTAAGGGCTGCAAGATTGACAACATCTGCCTGGTCACGCCTGAGTTCGAGTGGTCGAAGTTCAACTACCTTTACACCACCCCTAAGATTCCTAATTCCAGGAATCAATCCATGCTCAGAAACCCTATTCACGGCCTCAATTACATCATTGTAACTCACAGACTTGAACTGAGGAACGCGCTTGACAACTTCTACAATAAGTTCTGCTAATCCCATTAGACCCTTAGATGCATGAATAGTGGCTACATCTAATATTGCTAGCCCAAGTTGATCATAATATTCATCCAGAGTAAGACCATTCAGTGCTGTCTGTGGTCTTCGCTCAAACAGACTCAGGAGTCCTGAAGCATCTGGGAAGTTCTCTGTAATTCTCTCATTATTTAGGAATGCCGCAATATCGAGTCCCATTCTACGAAGTTCGTCAATCTGTGTCTTTACCTCATGAACCAGTGCATCCGACTCACGGTGGTAAGATTGAATGTCCACTGCACCAAGGTCGTACATCTTCTTCAGTTGGTCAAGGGTTGCAATCGATGCAAATAGT
>DAOWDY010000178.1 GCA_030638785.1 Candidatus Thorarchaeota archaeon | reverse complement strand
TTCCATGGTATTCACTTACTTCGTCGTGATGTTGAAGATGGCGTAGAGTTTGTGACTATAATGTGGTTTGATACGCTAGATGCGGTACGAGCATTTGCAGGAGAAGAGTATGAAGTTGCTGTTGTGCCACCTGAGGCCAGACAACTCTTATCGAGATTTGACGATCTGTCAGCTCACTATCAAGTTATCGAAGCTCCGGACATTGGGTGAAAGGTGCTAATATGCCAGTATGATCAATCGAAGTTGTTCGCTCAAATGACTAAATCAAAAACAATAAGGAATGAAACTCATGAAAGCAATTGTATGTTTAAAATGGGGACCCCCAGATGTTCTTCAGCTCAAAGAAGTTGAAAAACCAACTCCGAAGGACAATGAGCTTTTGATTAAAATCCATGCGACCACAGTAATAGCAGGGGACTGTGAAATGCGGGGTATTAACTACCCTCAAATGGGTTTCGGGCTCCGGCTCCTCATGCGTGTAGGATTTGGTATAAGAGGTCCAAGAAAGAAAATACTAGGGCAACAGTTAGCTGGAGAAATTGTAGCAATAGGAAAAGATGTTACAAAATTCAAAGAAGGTGACGAAGTTTTTGCAGTCACTGGATTTAGTTTTGGTGCCTATGCCGAGTACACATGCCTGAGTGAAACCAAAATCGTGGCAAGAAAACCGACCAATATGAGCTATGAGGAGGCCTCCACTATACCTGTTGGGGGACAAGAGGCTCTGCATTTTATGAGAGAAGGAAACATTCAGAGCGGCCAAAGAGTATTGATCAATGGGGCAGGAGGAAGTATAGGCATTATAGCAGTCCAGCTTGCCAAATCTATGGGAGCTGAAGTTACTGCAGTGGACAGTGCAGGGAAATTTGACATGCTGCGTTCCTTTGGTGCTGATCATGTCATAGATTACAAAACAGAGAATTTTACTGAGAGAGATGAAACCTATGATGTCATCTTCGACGTTGTAGGTGTAACTAAGTTTTCAGATTGTATTAGATCACTAAGTGAAAATGGAACTTATCTTCAAGGCAACGGAACGGTATCACGAGGCGTTAAATCGACTGCGAGGAAAATCGGAAAGAGAGCAATAGCTGGACCAGCAGACTATAAGACAGAACATCTGATCAGCCTCAGAGAGCTTATTGAAGCAGGAACGATAAAGACATTCATAGATAGAACATATCCACTGCAAGAGATGGCCGAAGCCCACAAGTTTGTTGAAGAGGGTGGCAAAAAGGGAAATGTTGTCGTAACAATGGATCATAGTATCAGTACTTAACGAAGCTTAGTGCTCAATCATTCCGCTGTAAAATCTTAGAGGGATATCTATGAAAGCGATTGTATGGACGAGATACGGACCTCCTGAGGGGCTTGAGCTCAGAGAGGTTGAGAAGCCGGTTCCAAAGGACAATGAAATTCTAGTCAAAATACGTGCCACAACAGTAACAGCAGGTGATTGTGAGATGCGATCTCTCAAAATCGCTCTTGGTTTGGGATATATAATTCGATTATTCAACGGTATCAGAAGACCGAAGAGAACAACTATCCTGGGACAGGAGTTATCAGGTGTAGTTGAAGCGGTGGGAAATGATGTTACAAAGTTTAAGCCTGGTGATGAAGTTTTTGGGGCAACTGATTTTTCCATGGGAGCTTATGCCGAGTACAAGTGTTTCCCGGAAGAAGGGGAAGCAGTGGTTGCATTAAAACCGACCAATTTGAGCTTCGAGGAGGCTGCCACTATTCCTATGGGTGGATTTACAGCTCTGTATTTTCTCAGAAGAGCTAACATCCAAGAAGGACACAAGGTGCTAATCAACGGTGCAGGGGGATCAATAGGCACTATCGGTGTGCAGCTCGCCAAACACTGGGGAGCAGAAGTTACTGCCGTGGACAGCGCAGGAAAGTTAGAGATGCTGCGCTCCATCGGTGCTGATCATGTCATAGATTACAAGCAGGAAGATTTCATCAAGAGCGGAGAAACCTACGATGTGATATTCGACGTTGTAGGTAAGGCGTCGTATTCTGGTAGTGTCAGAACCTTAAAGGAGAATGGCATTCATCTAATAGGAAACCCAACTGTTGCACGAATGGTTCGTAGCCAATGGACTTCAAGAAGAAGCAGTAAGAAAGTAATTACCGGGGCAGCATCCAACAACATCGAGGATCTTGAGTTCCTAAAAGGGCTCATTGAGGCTGGGAAGATAAAAGCAGTCATTGACAGACGCTATCCCCTAGAACAGATGGTCGAAGCTCACAAGTATGTCGAAACAGGACAAAAAGTGGGAAATGTCGTCATTACTGTGGACCACGACAACAACACCTAACAGAGTGTAGCATCCAACCAATATCCCAAGTAATCTAGGTGGAGTATCATGAAAGCGATTGTTGTCAAAAAATATGGCCCTCCGGAGGGTCTTCAGCTCCAGGAGGTAGAAAAGCCCACTCCCAAGGCTAATGAAATACTTGTAAAAATTCATGCGACAACGGTGACATTTGGGGACGCGCTGCTTCGAAGTCTATCATTACCAATGAGAATAGTATTTCGTTTCATGGGTGGTATCGGTAAAAATAGAATACTTGGGCATGAGTTTGCTGGGGAGATTGAAGCAGTGGGTAAAAATGTAAAACTATTTTTGAAAGGTGATCAAGTTTTCGCGTCTTCTGGTTTTGGAGCAGGTGCTTATGCTGAATACAAATGTTTGCCTGAAGATGGAACGGTGGCAATAAAGCCGACAAATATGAGCTATGAAGAAGCGGCCGCAGTTCCTGTTGGGGGTCTTACTGCACTGAATTTTATGAGAAAGGGAAACATCCAGAGCGGCCAAAAAGTCCTGATCTATGGAGCTTCTGGAAGTGTAGGTACATACGCAGTTCAGATCGCCAAATCATTCGGAGCAGAGGTTACCGGAGTTTGCAGTACCACGAATCTAGAAATGGTGAAATCTCTAGGAGCTGATAAGGTGGTTGATTACACGCAAGAAGATTTCACCAAACTCGGTGAGACCTATGATGTTATTTTCGATGCAGTTAGCAAGATTTCGTCTTCTCAAGGAAAAGGATCTCTAAAGGAATCCGGAATCTATCTGAATGTTAGATCTTCATCAAGTGAAAAGGCTGAAGAATTAGTTTTCCTCAAGGAGCTTATTGAAGCTGGAAAGATCAAAGCGGTCATAGATAGAACCTATCCATTGGAAGAAATTGTCGAGGCTCATAGATATGTTGACACAGGTCGCAAAAAAGGTAATGTTTCGATAATTGTGGATTCTAGTAATACCTAACGAAGATCCGCATGAAAGCGAACTCCTTTCTAATCATCTACACTTTGAGAGGTAAGGTACCATAAGAAACAATCAGTCGTCAAACAGTTATTTCCAAAACTTATTATACGTTGATAACTATAGTTAATTATTCAGGTGTCAAGTATGAACAAAAGAAGATTGACATATCTTAGCGTACTCTTCCTCTCGATTTTATTCCTTCAAGCAGCTACTGTGTACGCACATACTCCTGCTGCGATAAATCTTGAATATGACTTTGGAACCCAGATCTTGACAGTCGAGGTTTCTCATGATACTAGCGATCCAAACAGTCACTATATCATTCAGATTATAGTTGAGAAGAATTCTGAGGATTTCATAACAAGAGACTACACATCTCAACCATCGACATCAAGTTTAACGGACACGTTTGACGTACCAGCTGTAGATGGTGATGCCATTAGTGTAATAGCATTTTGTAATCTTGCAGGGCAACACACGGAATCAATCACTATATCAGATCCTTCATCAACTACAACAACGACTACGACCACCACTACAACAACTACAACGACAGAAACCACAAGTGATGGATCAACAACCAGTCCGACACCTCCAGCAGGAATGGATTCTACTTTGGTCATCATTGCGATAGGTGCTATTGCTGTTATCATTATCTTCGCGGTCGCGTTTATCAAACGAGTATAACATTGATCTAACATGGAAAAGAAGCAGTAGTTATACCTCACACAGTTTTTCATTGATATCGCTCCAGGGAGGATGCATATACCAAAACGATGACACTTGATTGCAACTGGAAGAGATTATCAAAAAGGGAAATGTGTTAATAGCCGGAAACTAATATCAAATGTAACACAACATTCCAGCTTGTCAATTCATTATGGTGGAGCCGTTGACGCAGAGGATTTTGGTACTTGGGATGAATTCGTTCGATTCAGGAAAGACAATACTCTCCAAGATGCTCGCAGAGACCTTTGTAGAACGAGGACGGAGTGTGGAGTACCTCAAACCCATTAGCGGTCATAACTATTGGTATAGAAATGAACACACTCAACAGTGTATTGCGGATTCTATTTTAGCATCATGGGATGCAAACCTAGTCCGAAGTGTTTTGCATAGCAAACTCCCAATCGAGCTTGCTAATCCAATTCATAGTCTATTCGTTCCAGCGATTCTAGACCAACCAGGAGAATCACTCTCCTCCACCTTGGCACTCGGAGGATGGGACTCAGTACTTGCGTTGCAAAGATATTCAAGACCGACAGAAGATGGGACTAAATCAATCACTCTTATGGCAAAGAAACTCATCGATTCGAAAAAGATCATGCTCACCAAGGAAGAAGCAGAGATGCTTTCTCGAGATACTGAAGTGATTCCATTTGATAGCACGGATACTATTGAGAAATATGCAACAGATCACTTGGAAGAAACTCTCAATGCAACAATTGATGAATTTGAGAAGCAATCAGAGATTCTCATTATTGAAGGATTCAATGACTCTGCGTGGCCATGGAAGGGGTTAGAATGTGTTGATCACGTGATTGTCACCGGACCAGGTCACGTTTATTCATATGATTCAGAAAGATTTCGTAAAGCTGCTTTCTTAGTAAAATATGGAAGTCAACCAATACGAGAGGTCCCATTCTCTCGTGTTAGTGATATGATTAAGCCGACCGGAGGAGTTCACCTACGACCTCAATCTGTTCTCACCAATTCACAGATTGAACAACTAGGTTTGAATGAGAAAGAATGATTAGGCGGATAGAAAAGAAGATTGTCGTTGCGAAATCTGAAGTTTTGAGGCTCCAAAATGACGGAAGAAGAACTAAACTGGGAGGTCATCGTTGTTGGCGGTGGCCCGGCAGGAATGACAGCAGCAATCTATGCAGCTCGTTATGGGCTCAAGACATTACTCCTGGAATCAGCTGTACTTGGTGGAGCACAGGCAACAAGTCCAGCGATTGAGAACTATCCAGGATTCCTCTTCATCACTGGAATAGAACTAGCCTCCAAGATGAAAGAACAGGTCAAGAAGACTGGAGCGAAAATAAGGGAGATAACAGAAGTCAAGAAGATTACTAATGAAGACGGATGCTTCATTCTTGAAACTCGCCGGGGTGATTATAGATCACGAGCATTGATCTTTGCAACGGGCGGTGGACATCGCCATCTCAATGTACCAGGTGAGAGCGAATTCACAGGACGTGGTGTGTCATTTTGTGCAACATGTGATGGTCCATTATTCAGAGAGAAAAAAGTACTCGTCATTGGTGGAGGAAACACAGCAGCAGTAGAGGCGGTGTATCTTTCTGAACTCACAGACAGTACAACTCTAATTCATAGGAGAGATGAATTACGTGCTGAGAAGGCCATGCAAGATATGGTGTTCAGTTCTGAAGTTGACATTAAGTGGAGTCACACTGTAAAGGAGTTCAAGGGGGATGACCTTCTTCGCGAGGTTGTTGTCGAAGACCTCAAGACAGGGGAAACCGAAACGATCGTAGTTGATGGAGCATTCGTTGCTCTAGGATCATCGCCAAATAGCAAACTAGCAATAAATCTCGGTATTGAAACTAACAAGAACAAAGAGATCATAGTTCAGGCAAATCAAACTACGAACATTCCAGGTTTCTTCGCCGCTGGAGATGTTGTTGAATCAATGAAGCAAATCGCAGTTGCAGTGGGCCAAGGAGCAATAGCAGCGGATTCAGCCTATATTTTCGTTCGAGAGCTACAGAGAACAGACCCTAGAGGATATGGTGGGTAAACACAACAGTACAATCCTCCTCCTTGGGGAAACGTTAATAACACTGTCACAGTGGTGCCTCCAAGCGCTGAGAGAAACCTCTAGGCGATATCATAATTGGCCGGGATATTCAAATGAAGAAAGTCCAAATTGCGACCTTAGCAATAGCGATGGCACTAGTTGCAGTGGCATTTATCTCGATCCCAGTGGCGGCCAACCCGGACAGCCGATGGGATACATTGACTGCATACATGACCGATAATCACGACTCAGCAGTAGAGGGCGGATACACTGAGCCTGGAGCGGAGGCATCTCGTCTGTACCCCACTTTAGGTGCAGCTACTGTATACAATGAGATGGATCAACTCGCTCTTAGACCACCAGTCATAGATCTGGTTAAAATGAAGAACTTTACCAGAAAACTCCAATGGCGGAGTGGCGGTGAAGACTATGACCGATATGGAGGTTTTTCACTCTTCATTGCAGGTCCTGTGAGCATTGAAAACTCATACAACGCAGTGAAACTATGGGAGCTTTTAACAAATCCATCATTTGATGATATTCCAGGAATAAATGATCTTGAGGTCGTCAACACAACGTCAGGATTACTCTACCTAAATAAGACTCAGAGTGTAGATGGAGGGTTCGGTATCAATGAAAATGAGGCACCCAACATTGTATCCACATTCCATGCGCTCTACGTATTGGATTACTTGCTAGAGGAAAGCGGTGTGGCAAAGGAAACATGGCTCTGGAATGAAACAGCCACTATCGAGTGGATTCTTAGTTGCCGAGAGGGTGATGCATTCAAGCTCAGCCCTACTTCAAGCATTGCAAGTGTTTCTGCAACTGCAGCTGGACTAATGGCACTTGATGTGCTTGGCCAGCTTACACTAATTCCCTCAGAAGAAAGACAGAACATTCTCAATTGGGTTGGAGATTTGCAGGACGATGATGCCAGTGAAGGCATTGTTGGAGGATTTGCAGAATCACTTCTGACAAACGATACGAATCTTCTATCGACATATCACGCGCTGGAGATTTACACACTGCTTGGTGGATTATCCAATATCGATAGTACTTCCGCAGCCAGATTCATAATGGATTGTCAAGCAACTGATGGTTCTTGGGGAACAGTCCCAGGTCTTGAAGCTGGAACTCTCTTCAATGCAGGCTTAGTCTTTGAAGCATTGAGAATGCTTGATATTAGCGGAACTTACATTGACATGATATATGAGGAAGATCCAAACAACCCAGCAGCCGCACTCATCGATTGGCGGCTCTTATTTGTGGCGGTCTTCATCCTTGCGGCCCTTGTGATTGCATTAATTGCACTCAGAATGGACTAATGGATGAATAAGTTTATCTCGCCCTGTGGCGAGATACGCTTACACCTGCCTGTTGGGCTATCTGTAGGTGCTGTTTATGTCGGGATTTGATGACGAATTTGATGAAGAGAATATTCCAAGATATCAGCGTGGATTTGAATGGTTCTCGCATCTAATCAATACCGATATGGCAGATAGACCTTGGAAGAGGCTTGGTATCTTCTCCTTCTATGATGCACCTTTTGTTGCGAGTGAGCGATTGTATCTCTCCCCTAAACAAGTTATGGCAATTATGGCAAAGCAGGCTAAGAAAAAGGAGGCGGGACTTGTCTTTGTTGCCGACGCACTGGAAAGAGCAGAGATGGGATTGAGTACCAAACAAGGTTTCGACCAGTTTATGGAAATCTTTGATAATATGTTTCCCGGCGCTGTGAAGTACTACTTTGGTCCTAAGGAATCCGATCGAACATACATGCATGATTATACTGCTCTCAAGATACCTCTGGCCTGGTTAGTTACTCGACCAAATAGA
>DAOWDY010000152.1 GCA_030638785.1 Candidatus Thorarchaeota archaeon | reverse complement strand
TGGTATTATCGGTAATTCGACTTCATTAATGGTGTAATGCTTACCACTGTATGAAAAAGATTTTCCACTCCACAACCCATTGATTATTTCGAGTCCTTCGTCCAATTTCTCTGCCCGTATTTTCCCGTTAGGAGAAAGTCCGAACTTGGTAAAATCTTCAGGCACTCCAAGACCAGCCCCAAAAATAACCCGACCATTTGACAAGCGATCGAGAGTAGCAAGATCGAGAGCTACCTGCCATGGTTGTCGACGAGGTAATGGTGTGACCCAAGATCCCAACTTGATTGTCTCTGTTTGTGTAGCAATTCCTCCTAATATTATCCAAAGATCAGAATATCCTCCTTCAGAAAACACGTCGCTGAGGAACACTCCGTCCCAACCAGCTTCTTCTGCTGCGACTGCATATTCAATTATGAGTCTAGGGTCAAGTTTACCCCTATTTGGAATCGAAATACCGAATTTCATAGTTAGAAAGAACGTAAACAATTGTTAATAAATGGTTCATTAACAATGACAAGAAATGATGTATGCGGAAGCTCGATTGCTAGATCTCATGTAGAATTAGCGCCACCTCAAATTGTGGTGGATAATTAGAAAAGGCAAGTAACCAAGGATAGAGCTATACGGCCACATGGTGAACACCAAAATGGATGCTGATGAACTACTGCAGAAGTACGGATCTTCTATGGATAGATTGTATGATACAGTTGCATCTGTAGATGTCTTTGAGCGACAGTTCGGTTCTGAGCTTACGTCTTGGGAGAGGCATCTTCACAGACAGTTCAGAGAGAAGGTTTCCTCAACTCGAAATCGTTACCGTGGATTCGTGAAATACACACGGGACAAGTCCCTGGTATTATTGACTCCAAGTCCGTGGTTGCTTGAGGGCGAGTTTGTCTATTTTAGTGAAGGCGTTTCAGTTCCCGAAGATGGTTCATATATAGAAGTATCAGGAAAGAATGTCATTGTCCCACGCTTATTTGATAAGGGTCAACAGGTAGTGCGAGCGGTACATGCAGAAGAAGTCGAAACAAGCCCTTATGATGTCACATCTATCATATCGAATCCACCATCTCTTAGAAACCTATCAAGAATGTTGTTTGAAAATGTAGGAATGGCTGAAGCTAGCAAACGTGTATTCTCTCAATTGTATGTTTCAAGTCCACCCACTTTGGAGAGTATTGGTGGTCTTACTGCAGGTATTCAGGCTATCGCGTCAGCGAGTCAAGTGAAGAGGCTCTTCAGATTCATGAAAACTATACTTCCTCCATCGATGAAATCACCCAAGACATCCAAGACAATTCGAGGGGTCAGGGTAAACACTCCTAGACTTTGGAGGATGGAAACAGGTTCAGTCGGTATGTCGAAGATGAAATCACTCTGCCTGAATCGTCGAGACCCCTCTGGATATAGGGAGGTTTCCTTAGCTGCTCTGACAGAAGAATCAACAGCAGCACTTCCTGATGTGCCCATTGCATTGGCAACGGAAGACTTCTGGGTTGAGAGCGGAAATCCAACAGATCTACGATTGCCCATCATCAAGGCTGCAATCACTTACCAACTCCTAACTCCTAAAGTAAGTCAACGAAGCATCACTTCAGCTCAGGCTCATATACAGGAAAGGCTTGAAATCCTTCGTTCCAGTTTCGGACTCGCCGAGAGCACCATCACCAGAGGGAATCTACTTGATTCCGACATCATGGGTAGATCCTTGAGCGCAATCAAATTAGCAAGGTCCTCTGCAAGGGCATCTTGGAAAGAGAAGATAACCGTTAAAGAGCTGAAGAGGACTTGGAATCGAGTCCTAGAACCTGCGCTCAAGGAGTTCATTGAGATTACAGAGATCAAGGAGCAGTCTGGGAAACGCTGGGGAGAAGAAACTAGGCTGGACAGATACAATACCAAGGTTGTCCGTGCACTTCAGAAACTTGACACTGGAAAGAAAGGCAGTCCAGGTCCTACTCTAGATGAGATTGCTGAGGAGGCAAGTGTAGACCGTCATAAGGCCGCACTTGCGCTCAATCAAATGAAAGATGATGGGCTCGTCTATGAGCCCAGACAAGGTCATTTCCGATTAGCTTGATTCACTCAAATGTTTTCAAGAACTCTTCAGGTTCTTGAGGTTACTTCATAAATGATAACCCAATAAAGCACAGAAGATGATAGAACCCAAGGCGAGGATCAACTTTGCCAGAACTACCAGAACTTGAAACAATCGCATTCAAGCTAAATGACACCATGGTAGGATTAGAGATAGACCGCGTGAAAGTATACAACCACATCATCCTGTATGGAACAACGGTGGCGGACTTTGAGAGTTTACTACCAGGCCATTCCTTTGAATCCTTTCGAGCTGACGGTAAATTCCTGATAGCAACATTATCGGATGGCCTTGAGATTGTAATCAATCCAATGCTAACAGGGAGAATCAGAGTAGCAAAAAAACCACGCAGGGCAATCAAGGAAGATGCAATCTCCCTAATCATAGATGAGAGGTCTCTCTGGTACAGTGATCGAAAGAAAATGGGAAGAGTATACCTAGTTAGAGATGGTAATTATTCTAATGTGGCAGATTATTCAGGAAGAGGCCCTTCAGCCTTAGATCCGGATCTGACGTTCGATATTTTCAGGACAAGAATAAAACGTCACAATGGGCAGATCAAAAACGTTCTTCGGAACCAGAAGTTCGTCAAGGGAATTGGTAATGCATATGCTGACGAAATCCTTCTCTTTGCTGGAGTTCTGCCCTTTCGACGACGGGCCACCCTATCCCAAGAAGAGATAGAGAAACTATACACCTCTATGAAAAAAGTCCTTACAAAATTCAAAGACATCCTCATGAAGCGACCTGTTAACGAGATTGCCCTAGAGAAACGCGATTTTCTGATGGTTCATGGAAAACACAAGGGAATCTGCCCACTATGTGGAAACAGGGTTTCTGAAGTCACTTCAAATCGGTTCAAAACCAACTACTGTCAAACGTGCCAGAAATAATCGTTCGATATACTAATCAGTAAGAACACTCCTCAGGTTTGTAGCCTGGAAAGCGGGAGATGGTTTGTATTGGACAAATGGGAGAAAGAATTCCTCAGGGATATTGTGAAACTTGATACGAATAGCGATGAGAAGAAGAACTACCTCGAATGCGCTGAAATAATTGAGAATCATTGCAAAGAGGCGGGATTGCAAGTAGATGTGTTTGACTCCAAACACGATGGGAAGCTACAGCCCAATGTAGTTGCAACTCTTGACGTGGGAGCGAAAAAGACAGTGCTTCTTTGTACACACTATGATGTTGTTCCTGCAGGAGATGTTAGTGAATGGACTCGGCCTCCTTTTGAAACGACGGAGGAAGGGGACAAGATATACGGACGCGGGGTAACTGACAACAAAGGAAATGTTGTTGCATCAGTTTCTGCCGCAAAAGACCTCATTGCCAAGGGTTCTTCAAAAGTCAATCTCAAGATTTTGATTAGCCCCAATGAAGAAATAGGAGGAGTATGGGGTATCGACTACCTCATGAATGGTCCACCAAAGATCAGGGGTGATTTCGCAATAGTTGTTGATTCAGGTTTAGAGTATGTTAGCATTGGAGCAAGTGGTGTTATTTCAGGAACTATGACCGTGAAAGGGACACAGGGTCATGCAGGATATCCATACAAATTTCCAAATGCGATTCATCTCTCAATACCATTGATGCAAGTCATGCTAGACTTTGTTGATATACGTAGAAAGGTAACATCAGAATTCCCAGCACCTCCTGGAACTCCACATCGGACATTGTGGGGCAGATTCTCGATGACTGTATACAACGCAGGAAGTAAGACCAATACAATTCCGGGAACAGCAGCGATCTCTTTTGATACTAGAACAATTCCTGAGGAGAAAGTTGAAGATGTTGCAAAGAGCCTTGAAGACTTCTTTGAGAAAGCCAAAGAAGAAACTGGTGTTGAAGCATCACTTGACTTCATCACAAAACATGCTGGTTGGGGTTCAAATCCTGAGAACGCGTTCATCAAGACGTTTTATGAAGCTGTCAAGGAAGTAACAGGTGAAGACCTTCCAATATGTGCTGATCTTGGTGGAAACGATGGTTACTATTTCACAAAACATGGAATCCCAACCGCATGTCTTGGCACAATTGCAGATGATAGTAACTTTCACGGGATTGATGAGTGGCTTTCTATCAAAGACTTTAATACAGTCAAGAAGGCACTGATTTATTTCGCAGAGGTGTGTGTGTAATGACTGATATTCATGACCTTGAGATAGGAGCGCCAGGACCATTCCTGCCGCCGTGGGATAGTGTAGAGAAGAACGCAAAGACGATAGATGGATTGGGTTATGATAGTATGTCATTTCCAGACCACTTTGCAGGATTCATTCCTGAGAGTATTTGGACACCAGATATTACTCCGCTGGCTCATTTCCAGCAATCACCCCACACATATTTTGAAATTGGTTCTATCATGGCTGCTTGTGCTGTGGTAACAGAGAATGTCAAACTGATTTCGGCAGTCACTGAACCTATCAGACGCCATCCGATTCTTCTCGCCCAGACCTTTCTGACTCTAGATCACATCAGTGGGGGTCGAGCCATTCTTGGTATAGGTGCAGGTGAGATTGAGAATATTGAACCCTATGGTCTGAAATATTCAGGACAAGTGGGAAAACTAAGGGAGGCTCTAGATATCATCAAGAAAGTCTGGAGCACTCAAGAGCCATTCAGCTATGATGGTAAATTCTGGAAACTCAAAGATGCTGTCATGTCACTAAGACCTTCAGTACAAGACTCACCACCTCCAATCTGGATTGCAGCACTTGGACCAAAGATGCTAGAGATTGCTGCTCAATATGGAGATGGTTGGATACCAACAATTCTATCTCCAGCAGACTATGCTGAGAGACTAAATGAAATTCAGAATCACAGAAAACGACTTGATAAGACAGGACCTTTTACAGCTGCACTATGGAACTGGGCAATACTGGATAATGATATAGATGAGTGTGAGCGTTTGATGAATACTCCTATCGCCAAGGCTTTTGCATTGCTCTTTCCTTCATCAGAATGGAAACGACTAGGCTTTGAACATCCTTTTGGTCCTGAATTCTATGGATTACGAGATTACATCCCGATGCGATATAATCGAGAAACCGTCTTGAATGCAATGGAACAGGTCCCTATTGAGGTACTGAGGGAGTTCTATATGCATGGAGACTCTGAAGCAATCATCAAGCAGCTGGAGGAATATTGCAAGGGCGGTCTTGATCATATGGTAGTTTGGAACGCAACGGGTATGTTCGATTTGGAAAAAACAAGAGATTCATTTCGTATAATGAAGGAAATCCTTTCCTACATTAAGGGATAAAGTCGTTCCTTTTACGCAAACCACCCATATTCGGACTTGCAATGAGTGCCTATCTGGTTTCTTGACAGTGATAAGATAGATAGGGTAGGAAGAACCAGAAGAACATAGGATATGTTGGAGGAAATGTATAATGAAAGAGATTCCATACAGTGGAGAAAAAACAGCCAAAGTGGGCGATATCGAGATTGCCTATGACACGTTCGGAAACCCTTCATCCCCACCTATGCTGCTCGTGATGGGTTTAGGTGCGCAGATGATTCAATGGGACGACGCATTCTGCAAGATGATTGCAGGACAGGGTCGCTGGGTGATTCGCTTTGATAATCGTGATGTGGGATTATCATCAAAGTTTGATGATGCAGGTGTTCCTGATGTTAGGTCACTTATTCAGGGAAAAATAGGTGATGTGCCATACACATTGAAAGATATGGCTGGTGATGCAGTAGGTCTACTAGACGTACTCGGAATTGAAGCCGCGGATGTTGTGGGTGTTTCAATGGGGGGCATGATTGCACAGACTATGGCTATTCATTATCCCAACCGAGTTCGTACTCTGACATCAATTATGTCTACAACAGGTAATCCTACTCTGCCACAACCAACACCTGAGGCGATGTCAGTTCTCCTTACACCTCCCGTATCCAATAGAATTGACTACGTCAATGGTTCTCTGGAATCTGCAAAGGTCCTACATGGCTCCAAGTTTCCACTGAACGAGGAGTATGTCCGTAACTATTCAGAACGCTCGTATGATAGATGCTATCATCCTCAGGGATTTGCAAGGCAACTAGGAGCAATTCTTGTTTCTGAGAGTCGACATGAGGCTTTAAGAAATGTGACGATTCCAACCCTTGTCATTCATGGGGATGTAGACCCATTAGTTCCAGTTGAAGGAGGAAAAGACACAGCGAAAAGCATACCAGAGGCAAAGCTGCAAATCATCGAAGGAATGGGACACAGCTTTCCAACCGAGGTCGTACCACAAATACTTCAAGCTATTCTACAACACACTGCTCAGTAGATAGCGATAAGAAATGATAATTCTTCTAAGAAACAATTGAATTCCAGATATTGGGGAATATTGTACTATGGATGCATCAAAGACTAAACTCATCCTCGTTACGCAAAATGAGCACAAACTTCGAGAACTAAAACCGCTCTTTGAGGAATATGAGGTTCTATTTGAAACAACGTCACTAGAGAAATTTGAGATTCGATCAAATGAAGTAGAGAGAGTTGCTCTAGAGGCTGCCAAGATTGCTTACTTTGAAGCAAAACAACCGGTTGTTCTTGATGATACGGGACTCTATATTGATGCCTTAGATGGATTTCCACGGTCCTATGCTGCTTTCGTGTTGAAGACAATTGGAAAGCAGGGAATATTGAAATTGATGCAGGGAGTGCAAGATAGGAGCGCCAGATTCGTGACAGGTGTTGGTTTTTCTGATGGAGAGACCCTTGCTACATTCAAGGGAGTGATGAAGGGCTCTATCGCCGAAAAGGAAGCAGGAGAAGAGGGCTTTGGATACGATCCCATCTTTATTCCAGACGGAGAATCAAGAACCTATGCCCAACTGAGTTTTCCAGAGAAAGTATCTATCTCTCATAGAACCAAAGGATTCAGAGCATTTCTTGACTGGTACACAGCAGAGTATTAACAAGCCTTAAGACAATATTTACCACTGAGCGGGGTGGTGTAAACTTTGTCACTAAGTGAGGGAACACTCAAGGCTCTGAAGGAACTTGGTCTCACAGAGTACGAGGTTCAAGCCTATGTGGCCCTGGTTGATGGAGGAATGATGTCAGCATCAGATATCAGCACAAAATCAGGAGTGCCATTCTCTCGGGTTTATGATGTTCTAGGAAGATTAGAAGAGAAAGGATTCATTCAGATTCAGCGGGGTCGACCGACAATCTATGTAGCAAAGTCGCCCCAGGAAATCGTACGCTTAGTAAGACTAGCATGGGAAGAGAAACTTGAAAATTCCAGCAAGATTGTAGTGAACGAGTTACAGCCCCGATTTGAGAGAGAAACTCCTGCTACAAGAACTAGGGATGTCTGGCTTCTTCATGGGCGGCCAAATATACTCGCTAAGGCACTCGAGATGCTTGAAGGAGCTCGCGAAGAGATTCTCCTCAATCTACCTAGTCTCGATAAAAGTTTGATTGCCGAAGATGATGAAACTGAAGACCTGACAGAGATTGTTGAATCAGTTCTGCGTCACAAGGTTGGGAAGATATGCATCCTGACCTCATCTGTTCCTCCTGAGATGAAGGATATGATTCCTCCTGAGATAGAAATTCGTTGCCGCGATTCGTATGGCGCAGGACTTGTCGTAGATCGTCGAGAGACCTTGATAATGCTTGCAGGTGGCGACTCTGAGAGTGGTTTTCTCGGGGTTTTTTCCAGTGCCCCAGTCTTCGCTGCAATGGCGAGCTCATACTTTGACAATCTCTGGAGTCAGTCAGAACCAATCTAGACTCAAGCTCAAAAATGTGGCGACTTATATTCAATTTTCAATACGAAGTTTCGAAGATTCCTGTATTACTCAGTGCTATAGGAGGACCATACTGCTGACTGAAACAAAGAAGGGTGAGAACCCAATGCCCAAGGACGATGATTCAGAAGTATATGACAAGCTCTCGCACTCAGCAAAGGCGGTCTTGAAAATTCTTCGAAGTGTTGAACAGAAACAGAAATCAGACTTCTTCCAAGAGGATCCAGAGCTGCAGGAACTCCGAAGATGGGTCTCTACCTACCGGGGCAGTATTTACACTAAGACATTACGTCGACTCAGATTGCTTGTCTCACGAGGCGGCGTTCGGATAGTTACTCAAGGAGATTTACTAGGGATTATCAAGGAAATATGGGAACATAATATCTCCAGACTCAGTGAAACAGAGCTCGATGTATTGGAGGGTTTACTTAGAACTCCAGAGTTCTCAATGAAGGACCTTGCTAAGAAGGTTGGTTTGACCTACAATAGAACAAGACGAGCCCTAGACCATCTAAGAGCCACAGGAGTGTTACGCCGAGAAGGAAGGATTGATGCTGCGTCTATGGGTTTGGATCGTGTCTTGATCATTCAAGAAAATCCCACTGGTTGTGTTAACTCTCCTTATGTGACTCGGGTCCTATACGTTGACGGCTCAACTAGGAAGGTCTTTACTAAAGCGCTGATACCATCCAGACATCGTAAAGATTTCATGGGAACGATCAAAACGATAAGAGCCCTCAGCGATAGTACACGAGTCTACGTCCTCTCTGCTGGTCTGCCCAGATTTGGACGTGCGTACTACAATGCTGCAAAAAGGAAATTCGAGTTCGATAAACTACATTTTAGGCTAATGCTCCGTGCTGGTGGAGATGACCTCACTCTCGGGGAGTTTAACATTGGAGACATCAGATTTCCTAATCGATTCAATTCATCAGAAACAAAGATTATAGAGACCCTAATCGATGATTTCGATTTGACCGCACAAGACATTGCAAAGAGGACAGGACTGTCTGAAAGCACAATATTCCGGAAAAGGGTAAAGATCATCAATGAAGGCGTAGTCAGACCTCGACCCAAAATCACGATCCCTCAGTTAAGTGATAGAGTCTGCGGCATTTTTGGAGGTGAGGCGGCAAGTAACATACTCTCAGCCTGGTTTCAGCTACCTTATACTACCACCTCCATGATTACGAATTTCGAAGATGCAAGTGAGAAGAAGATTATTTTCACTACAGCATTACCTGCGGGTAGTGCTAGAGACCTGTTAGATGTGATTCATTCTGAAAAATCCCGGGTTGATGATATTGAAGTCTGGGAAGTCGCTGCAGGTACGAAAAGTAATCTTCCAGTTAGTTCACTCTATAATACAAATTCCAAGAGGTGGGAGTTTGACCATACCTTCCTTGATGTGCGTTCTTACAGCATTTGCCGCAAGGAAGCAAGTAGAACCGATATCCCTCTCGACCTATCATAGAATTTCGGGCACAAGCCATATCAGCATTCCTTCTGACCTGATGGATGATAGCAAATGGTTGACATTCACTTTCTGGGCTCAGGAGGCTCAATCCCGACAGAGGAGAGACGACATCCCGCGATACTTCTTAGGCATGAGGCTTTCAACATCTTGTGGGACGCTGGGGAAGCAGTTCAGATGAGGTTGGAGCCTTTTGGTATCAATAGGAAGATGATTGTGTGCATAACCCACAGGCATCCAGACCATTGCATTGGTTTGACTGGAATACTTCTTCGTTTCTCATTATTAGGACGACAGAAGCCTCTGGAAATCTTCGGACCCAAGGAACTTATTCCGTGGATCCAAATGCAACAATCAACAATTAACTTGGGTACTACATTTGAAACCACTGTCTACGGAATTGAAGAGGGAATCATATGGGAGAAGGATTTCGCAACTATCAGGTCCTTCGAAGTTGACCATCGTGGATATGCCCTTGGATATGAATTCACATTATCAAAACCCACAGGAAAATTCCTTCCTGAAAAGGCGAAAGAGCTTGGAATTCCAAAGGGTGGTAAGTGGGGACAACTCGCTGCTGGAGAACCAATCGAGCTTGAAGATGGCACCGTCGTGAATCCGAGTGATGTTTCTTTACCTGCAGAGAAGGGAATCAAAATAGTCTACTCCGGGGATACACGACCGTGCGATAACATACGGGAGGCATCAAGAGGAGCTAACATTCTAATTCACGAAGCAATGTATGCTGAGGAGCATTCAGAACTTGCCGCTGAGAGAGGTCATTCAACTGCAAAGCAGGCCGCACAGATTGCCTTAGAATGTGACGTAGGTCTATTGATTCTAACTCATTATAGCCCTAGATACGAAAAGGGCGATGTGATTCTGAAAGAAGCAATGACAGTCTTTCAGAATACAATTCTGGCTAAGGATTTGATGAAAGTAACCCTGTCCTATGACGGTCATGTAGAAGTTATCGACCCGGAGAATTAGAAGAGCAATCTGAGGGCTTTTAGTGGATAGTGCCGAATCATTCTCTTCGTTAGGTCCATTCTGATTTTCGATATTGAACGTGCACCAAGTGCCAAGTCTATCATGAGGTCTTGCATACGTGGATCCTTCTCTGCTAGTTCACATACTATATTGATCTTCTTCTCAGATTTGTAAGCGATTCCTGAAACAAAGTTGGCTGCACTAAACTCGGTCTTCATCTCTCGTTTAAGCCTCTGCTCATAGGTTCTAACATGTAGGGGATTCTTGTCCTTGACAGTTTCATATGCCACCTGTCCTGCAAGCATTCCAGACCTTATTGCATAATACAATCCCTCTCCTGTTATTGGCGATACCAACCCTGCAGCATCACCAACTAGCATAGTACGACGGGTTGTAATTCGATTGTCCAGCTTGCCTAAGGGTACTCGGTATGCACGTTTATTTGTAATCTCAAGTTTGACCTCTTTCTCCCTCTCAAATCGATCAACGAATTCTGTCCAAGCTGTTCTAATATCAAGCACCTGATTCTTCATTTTATAGCCTACTCCCAGGCTAATTTCATCACTTTTCGGAAAACACCACCCATATCCATGTTCTATAACCCATGGATACATCTCGATGGCAGCCCGACCCTGTTGGCCTTCGATAGTCAGAATTCGGTCTATCTCATCTGGGGAGAGAGGAATATCAGCTGCGATGCATAATGCTACTCGTTCTGGCGGCCACCCCTTTCGAATACCCACCTGACGGGCAACAGTACTGTTCACACCATCAGCACCCACTAAGAGATGACCTTTGAATGAGTCGCCAGGTGAAAGTACTCTAATGCTTGTACGAAGTTGTTCAACGGTAAGCACCTTTGTATCATCAACGATTCTAACTCCAGCTTCTCTTGCCTTTTGAACCAAGAAATAATCAAAATCCCTGCGTTTTACAAGATACCCCCTAGCATCTTCGCGTACTATGTCGATTTTACGACCTGATGGGGCATATACTATCGCACAGTGCATGTCACGTTCAATCACAGGGGAGATATCAAAATCAAGTATTTTCGAGATTCTTGGACTAAGAGCTCCACCACAAAGTTTGTCACGTGGTAGGGAGGATTTCTCAATGAGGACTACATCCAGTCCTTTAAGCGCAGCCTCTCTGGCACACATAGATCCTGCAGGCCCGCCACCAACGACAATGAGGTCATGCATATTTCTATCCTCCAAGGTTCTTGTTTAGATTCGTCAACATGGTTAAATTGGTCTTTTCTTTTGATGGTTTCTGAGGGACAATATATGTCTGAAAAGGCCAAGGTGTGTATTATTGCCACAGGTGGTACAATTGCTAGTGTAACTGATGAGAAAACTCGTTCTCTGCGCCCTGGTCTTAGTGTCAAAGAGCTGCTATCTACACTGCCCAAGGGAATGAGCGATGTTGAGGTAGTCCATAGAGACCTTTTCCAGATGGATTCCGCAAATCTACAACCACATCATTGGCAGGAGATATCGGAAGAAATCCTGAGAGTGAGTGAAGAGATCCCTGACCTTACTGGAATTGTTGTGACACATGGGACTGACACAATGGTTTATTCTGCCTCAGCAGTTAGCTTCATGATTCAAGACTTCGGAAAGCCTATCGTATTCACTGGCTCACAGATATCCGCTACTGTTCCATGGAGTGATGGACCACGAAATCTTCTGGATGCAATCAGAGTTGCAGCATTTGCAGATCTTGGAGAAACCTGTATTGTTTTCAACGGAGAGATTCATCGAGCGACAAGAACCAAGAAAACACGCTCCAACACATACGATGCTTTTGATACAATGGACCCACAACCCCTCGGAGTCATCGCAAGGGACATTGTTCTCTATGAAGGAAGAAAAAGGCGCCACAATCTGGTTCCACGTTTTGATACTAGACTTGATGACAGTGTGTTTCTACTCAAAGTCTTCCCAGGAATACCTCCAAAGATTCTGAATCGAATTGTGGATCTTGGGTTCCACGGCATTATTGTTGAAGGTTATGGAGAAGGAAGCCTTCCTAGTGAAGAAAATCCACTAACAGGCGGCATTAGTCAGGCAATTAGTCTTGGGTGCTTTGTAGTAGTCAGTTCTCAATGCACCTTTGGGCAGGCAGACCTCTCGGTATATGAAGTAGGACGTGCCGCAATGGAGGCAGGTGCAATGGGAGCACATGACATGACATCAGAGGCTTCTTTTGTAAAGCTCGCATGGGTCCTTGGCCATACGAGAGACCCTGACCAGGTTAGAAAGATGATGATGACAAATTACGTTGGAGAGGTCATCTATAGAATCGAAGACGAAAAATAATGTCTTCATAGAATTCGTTTTAATGACTTCGCCGTCATCCTTAAATCCAGACCATAGGTTTGAAAAAGATAAGCCGAGGTAGCCAAGCCCGGTTCACGGCGATAGCCTGGAATCGATTGTTGTCTAAGCGACTTTCGCGCAGACAGCTATTCTCCAATAGGAGGCATGAAGACCGATCACTTCGTTCGGTTTGGCCAAAGTTCGAATCTCATCCTCGGCGCCACTTCTTTTCACTTACGAAGCGATTGTTCATCCGGAGACAGTTTAAATGTTTCAAGTGCTGATTTCCTTCGCCAACAAGGCAAAACGCATACGAGTTGATATCTCATTATTCAGAGATAATCTACGAAGGGATCATCTGTGATACATACGACTCTCCTGCTTCGCACTAAGAGTAGGCGAACAGTAGTTGGTTCACGCTACTGGACAATAGAAGTCCCTAGGAGTGACATTCGTGAATATCTAAAGATGAAACAAGCCCTTAGTGAAGTAGCTAAGGGAAGAGATGACATTCCTCTTACGATCAAAGAGAACAAATACTTTAGCAAAGCGTGCGGTGACGAACTACTCTTAATCTTCATTACAGATATCGATGAGAATGACAGAGATATCAATGAGAAAGTTGATGATGCTGCCAAGTCAATAACCAGAGTACTGAATAAGTTTTCAATCAAACACATCAAGAGTACTTATGATAAGTTAATTGCTCAATTTGTGCACTCACGGTTGAAGATTGCCCTAGTTGGAGAAGGTGGTGTTGGAAAGACAACAACACTCAATCTGCTAATGGGAAAAACACCACCGAAGCAATATATTCCAACAATAGCACTTGGGATGGAAACTATAGATAATATCCATTTTGCGAACTATTCGCTTGTTATTTGGGATTTCGCTGGGCAGGAAAGATTCAGACGATTATGGAAGTTCTATTTCAAAGGAGCAGACATTGTCTTTCTATTGACAGATTCGACGTTACGTAATGTGTTGATTTCCAAAGATATGTACCAGATGATTAGACGTGATGCACCGAACGTCCCGATTGTGGTTATTGCAAATAAACAGGATAAACCAAATGCTCTAGACTCATCTATTATCGAGAGAATCATCGGTGCTGAAACTCATCCGATGGTGGCAATTGACCTCGCCTATAGAGATGACATGCTAAGAATCCTTCTTGATACAGCTGCCAGGCACGTCAATGTCACTATTCCAGATGTCCCAACAGACGAACTTCTCAGATTCATTGACGAGGAAGATATCGACGAGGATTGATCATCCTCCAATTGAACGAAGCTTCCACTCGGACCCAGGAGCCATTTTGACAAAGCCTAGAATCAAATTTCCTCTCTTGTCATCGAACTTGTAGACGCCAAAAGTATGTTTCTTAGAGTCGTCGCGTATCTCCAACCAACCACGGTTGAGGAAGTTTCGAAACACTACTCTACACTGTTTTCTCACTTGCGCAAAGAGATTTCGATATTTTCTTCTCTGGGACGACCGTATTCCCCATCTCTCATAGATGAAACGGTTGGCCAGTGTGTTGCTAGAAATCAAAGTTGATTTCTTATTATTCTCAGATTCAATGATCGACTCCCTAAGCTTGTCCCTAAGAACCTCTGGCACCCTTGCTAGTACAGAAGGACCAGGATCATGGGGGACGGACTCAGGTCTAGGATCATCATCATTTTGGTCGCGCGGCAAGATGATGCTTTCTCCACGGTTATATGGAGTCCAAGCCTTATAGACACCTTCAGAATTCACATA
>DAOWDY010000221.1 GCA_030638785.1 Candidatus Thorarchaeota archaeon | reverse complement strand
GTAATCATGTCAGCCAGCCTCTGGTGAATGTATCTGTTATGGTTTTGAAAGTGTGGCCCCCCAGATGGTGCTACCATCGGTTTTACCAGAAGCAATCATCGTATGACCTAGCTCTTTTGCGAACTGTCCGCTATCAAAATCAGGCGAAACTGCTTCCCACGGCATTATAGCGGACAACTCGTATTCTACGCCTTCTTTGGTTATCACAACATAGCGATTGAGAACTTTTGAAATTAAACCAGTTACCTCGATATCCTTTAGCCCATAACTCACAATAATACACGTCTCCTTCTGAACAAAATCATCTCATAGTACCTTTACGCACTAGATGATAAAACCCACCCTTACACCAGAATGTGTTGTATTATGGATAAACGAAGAGATCTATGATCGAATAATCCATCTTACTAGCTCTGCATTCATGGTATTTTCTTCCATGAAAGCATCTCGATAGTCACTTCTCCGGAAGTTAAGCCATACATTTTGTAGATGAGAGTCAAATCCAACAATTCTAACCGATGCAGCTAATGGTCCAGCTCTGAATGCAATAATTGTTACGAGGAGCGAGATAGGAAATATAACCAAAATCGATAGTGGCAGTGGGTCGAGCTCTCGTCCAATCCAAAGGTCACTTCCTATTACAAAGAGTGCGAACATGAAAGCTGCTGCAAGCAATCCATTTCCTACAAAACACACCACCTTGTAGTTTGAATCACCTTCATCCGATTTGTAGTGTTCGTCACATACATTGAGGAGAAGGGATTTGGTTTCGGGAGGAATGATACCTAGCCCTCTTCTCGCTGAAGGATAGAGTACCGGGTAGGGGGCACGGAGAGGTCGATTCTTGCCAGGAGTTGCAGCAACTCGTGCGGGTCTAGTTGCCTTGGCTCCACAAATTGGACAGATGTCAGGAAATCTAATCTTGTTTACTGGCACTCGTATGACTGGTTCTTTGAAGAATTCTTTTTGTGGTGTCATACGTAACGCCATTGGATATATAGTATTCTTGTAAAATTAGTCTGTCGAAAGGCGAATTTCTTCATTTAGTGGTTTTTGCGCGCGGTTGAATAAATCCCTCATCGACACATTTACACACGATGTCTGTAAAACCAGGACATTTACTCCAACGCATTTTAAATTCGCAGTCTTTACATTCTTTCTCAAGTTCCCACAATCTCTTTCCATTCATTATTGTCATTACAGGAAGGTATAGGATGAGAATCGCGAGTATCTTTGCATCTATCATATAGAAGAGATCATCACCAAATACTAGGATAGCCAAACAGATAGCAGCAAATCCCGCTCCAAGAAGTAATTTTGACAGAACCTTCACTTTCATGTTTTCAGTGAAGCCGAGAACACTGTTCATCAATGATACAGCTACTCCAGCTATACCACCCCAAAAGAGAATATTACGTGTAAGCAGAAGTGGATTAAGAAACCAGAGTGCAAGAAGAATGAGGAATCCACCGAAGAAAGATAGAGAATTGAAGAAACAGCCAATGCAGAATTTTCGTCCTCTGATTGTGATTATGTGTCCTTCAAATTCAGAACAAAGAGGATGATGGGCGGTCAGGAAAGGCCCTAAAAGCCGCAAGAACCGAAGAGGGCGTCGAGCAACCGTACCAAAGTCAACAACAAGCTTCCCTCTGTTTGGATCAGAGAGAATCTTGTCACATGGACGGCCGCTCAAACTGTCTTCAGTTCCTTCCTCTACCACCACTTGTTCATCCCTTACGGTAAGATGTCATTAATTCATGTTAGAATAATGCAAAGAGGCTTAATCCAGCCGCAAACATTACCACGAAAATAACAATAACCGCAATGATGGCAGTCAATAGCCAAGCGATAATCGCACCGCCCCAACCAACTTCATGTCTTGTCTTAATGAGGTACCATGAAATTATACAGCCCAGAATTGGAATCCATCCTAATAATGCGATTCCAAGAGCCGTCACAAAGGTCGTTCCAAGATTCCGGTTTTCTCCATTAACGAAACCGAGAGCAATACCAAGGAATAGACCATACACAATCAGGAATACTACTATCACTATTATAATGAGTGTAGCAAATCCCATAATTATTGCTAGTAGAAAGTCAAATTGCATTTCTCTAATCTCCTCGTCTAAAGGAAGTCAATTCACCAAGATGGTTGACCCAATAAAAAGATAACGACAGTCTTCTAACACATCTTCGTTGATTTGAAAGCTGGAAGAAATACCTGAAACCGTGAATGTTATCAGAAAATGCATCCAAATTAATGGTATGTACTACGGTGATCTGGTACGTCTTAGAGCTATAGAAGTAGATGACCTTGACGTTTTAATGAAATATGTAAATAACCTAGAAACTAGACGATTTCTTGGTAGTTTGCTTCCTAATTCAAGAAAGTCTGAAAGAGAATGGGTGGAGCGTGCTTCAACTGCTGACCCATGGAAGGATGGGCAATTTGTCTTAGCTATCGAAGATAAGAAGACAGGAGAATTCCTTGGTACTACAAGTTTCTTCGATATTTCTAAACTTCATAGGCATGCTGAGTTTGGGATTTCACTTTGGAATACTGAGCGGCAGGACAAAGGCTTTGGTTCAGATGCTACAACTACGATGCTCTGGGTAGGATTTCATGTACTTGGACTGAATAACATCTACTTGAATGCAAATGCTGACAATGCAAGAGCGCTTCGAGTCTATGAAAAAGTAGGTTTCAAGAAAATAGGAGTCTTTAGAGAAATGATGTTCTCTATGGGTAAGTTTCAGGATCATATTGCGATGGACATCTTGAGAAGCGAGTTCTTAGAACGATTTCCACCAGGTAGTCTACCTGGCGAACCTTAGAAAAAGAAAAGGGAAAGGGGACTTGTGTCCCCTATCTATGCTGAACTATCTCTGACGCATTAAGACAAAGCCACCAACAAGGATGACTACTGCTGCACCAACTGCCCCAGCAACAATGGCAAGTGTAAGGTCAGGACCTTCTCCTCCACCAGTTGGGCTAGGAGTACCTGTGCTTCTGTCAGGGCCAAAGAAGTAGTTTGGATTGTAGGTTAACTCTGTGAATTCACCAGGAACATACTCAGTCACGTTGAATGGACCTGAAGTGACCATTGCTTCTGTTGGTGGATCGGGATTCCACAGGTTCCAGTTCTCTGCGCCAATAATCTCAAACACATGCTTGGGAAGTATTGGTTTGTAGCCTATTGTGTGTAGATGCCAGTATGATTCTGTATCAAACTCTGCAATTAGGGTGTATGGTGTTGGAGCATATGCTGCAACTAGATCAGTCAGATCAGACCCATACTGATTTCCAGGTGCTTCTTTGAAGAAGTTGAGGGTGAATGCTGCATCCTCTGCAGTCAATGATTCTCCATCAGTCCAAGTAGCATTCTGAATCATGTTGAATGTAAACCTGGTATGACCATCTGGAATTGCCGGGTTATCCTCATGAGTTTCAGCGAAATAGGACTCTGCCAACCAGTTTACGTCGGTACCATCAGGACCAACGGCAATTAGTGAATCCCACATCATGTTGTTAACATTG
Source organism: Candidatus Thorarchaeota archaeon (assembly GCA_030638785.1). Classification (GTDB taxonomy): domain Archaea; phylum Asgardarchaeota; class Thorarchaeia; order Thorarchaeales; family Thorarchaeaceae; genus MP5-2226. The sequence continues at coordinate 2,711 of DAOWDY010000221.1, read as the reverse complement.
TTAGCATATGCTGATGTACTAGCCATGAAGTTGAAGGTGTCAATATCTAGAGAGTTGCTCCAACGGAGTGTACCTCCGAATGGACCACCTAGCTCATCCTTCAAGTGGGCTTTGATGTTTGTCCAAAAGCCAGGAACACCGTCAACGACAGAGTTAACCCAACCATCAAATCTATCAGTTCTATAGGCTGATAGAACGAGGTTCTCGTAACAGATGATCATTGGGCTTTCGTAAACCCATATCTTCTGCATCTCCTGTGCTGCCTCTAGAACATCTTCGTACTCAGTTGCATGTAGCAGCTGGTCCCTCCAATCATCGTAGGATGCGTTCTGGAAGTTGGGGAAGTTCCAATAGGGCTCATCTGCATAATCTGACCAGAATTCGTATGCAATCCAGTCAACATCAAAGGTGCTGAAACCACCACCCAGGAATACGATGTCGTAGTCCCCGTGGAAGTAGAGTCTGTTGAGGTATTCGTAGAAGTCAGTTGGGATTGATGTTGCCTCAATGCCCAAGGCAGTAAGTGCATCAGCAATAACTACACCGACCTCAATTGCGATGTTAGATGACTGCGCACACTCGACTAGGACATCAAAGGCTTCACCGTTTGGTGCCTCTCTGATACCGTCATCGTCCACATCTAGGAATCCTGCATCGTCAAGTAATTGATTTCCAAGAGCAACGTTTGCCTCATAATAGGTATAGGGCAATAATCCCTCAATTGAGAAGGGGTTAGTTGCTGGGACCATAGAGTCAAGTGGCTGAGATAAACCGTCCCAGACTTGATCAGATATTGCCTCTTTATCTGTGGCAAAAGCAAGTGCTCTTCGAAATGCAGTAATATTGAATGGATATTTCGCACAATTAATTGTAACATATCCATAACCGTTTCTCAGTATATTTTCCACCACGATATTCTCGGCTTCAATAAGTGTTTCCAAATAAGTTGGATCGAGCTGTTGATCGATGATATCAATCTCGCTATCCTGAAGTGCAATAACTTGTTGGTCCTCCTGGGTAATGACATCAAAGACAATCTTGTCCACGAATGGACCGGTCTTGAAATGTCCTAGAGTAGTCTGTGCTTGAGCAAAAGCTGGCGACACAGCCATAACAAGGAATGCAACAGTCAAGGAGATAGCTATCATCCTCTTTGTTGTATTATTATTCAATTCTCTTCTGTCTCCATCATCGAGTCGAAATCGAACAAGGTTCGAAGTCGGAGTCAATTAAGATACGCTCAAAGAGCTAAGATAAGGGGTAATGCACTGCAAGCTATAGGTGAGAATGGGTATAGCACCTGTGTCTAGACTTGATTTCTGACTTAACTTCTAGCTGTGTAGATGGTACTAGAAATCGGGGTTGGAGGTAGGATAGGCCTACCTCCAAAAAGAGATAGAAGGAGGGAATTTTTCGTAGTTCCCAACCAAGACAACAGAAGTATTGGATTCTATTAAGCACTAATCCACGAATAGCTATTCGTGGGTTTGCACTTAGTTCCGGAGTATAGAAGAGAACTGGAGCAGAGCGTTACGCAGAACCAACCGCTTTTAGCATGTAGTAACGCGGATATTACTGGAGATATTCGACTTTTGAAGAATAGCAGAGAATGGATACGGAACAGGATACTGTTGGTACTGGATAATGGTCCTTGCCATGGTTACGATATTCTCCGTTCTTTAAGCGAACATGTTTCAAACATCAGATTGACTACACTCTATCGCTGGTTACATGCAATGGAGGCAGAGGGCCTTGTAGAGAGTGTTGTCCAACCAGGACCTCATGGCCCTGATAGACGCGTATACAGACTTGGTGCTCGCGGTGAAAACCGTCTAAGAGAAATGCTGAAAGACTCCATCGAAGTCATCATGCATTTCTATGATGCGTATAGACACTCAATTACAGGAAGTATGCATCAGCTATTGGAATCAGAAGTAAAAGCACCAAATGGACGCATATTATTTGCAGCAGTGCCAAGAGTGAGAGAATTTGATCTAAGTACAATCGACCACCTTACACAAAACAATGGATCTGGCAGTCTCGATGTTCTAGGTGACTCCACAATTCTAACAACTTTGGGAATCAAACATAAAACGTTGAAAGGCGAGATTTCTGATATACCTTCTCCGAACGAGCGTTACGCACAGATATGGCTTAGTGGAATTCCAGACCGACGAGAGTTGCACATAGCTGTGACCGAGTTCAAGAGAGTATTGATGAAAGGTGGCATTCTTCGAATTTTAGCGCCCTTTGTTTACTTTGACAAACCGAATCAACCAGATCTCGGAGAATTTGTACGAGTGACCGCAATACAGCTCTTTCCAGATCTAGGCATGGCAGACGGGGATGATGTTGGAACCATACTTGAAACTGTATTCCCTGACTGTGGGGCATTAGACCTCTTCCCGGGTTTAGTTGTATTCTGGGCAAGGAAAGAAAAATAGTAGTCGGTATCAGCATTTCAAGCATTCATAAAGCTTAAAATTGTCAAAATAGGGTCTAATATATCCGATAGGATTGTGGGTTGGTTCATTCTTTTTAATTTTCATTATATATACACTAAACAAAGTATTACTTGGTGATTTAATGAGCGCCAACAGAAATTATGCAATTTCTGCTTTTGCAGTCCTTCTACTTGGATTGGGTGTGCCTTTGGTTGCCGCCCAGAACAATGGTGTACAATACCAACAGTCAGCAGGTATTGTCACATT
>DAOWDY010000183.1 GCA_030638785.1 Candidatus Thorarchaeota archaeon | reverse complement strand
CTCTCTGATGTTCTGATATCCGCCCAATTTTCCGAGGGGACCATCCAGATGCTCTAGCTGAACAAGAGTGTTGGTCACCGCCTGAATTGACTTTACAGAATTTCGCTGAATCTTTCCCCAACGCTCGACGAAGCTGTCAATACCGTCTCGGAGGTCCTCTAAGATGTCGAGCTCGCGCTTCAGTGTAACATTCAACTCCATTGCTTGATTTCGTTTTAGCATTTATAACTCATTCTCAGGGGGCACTGAGTTCGATTATTCGATAGGCCCAGGGGTTTTATAGATTTTGAATTGCCTACCTTTCACATTCGTCCTAGTACAAACTTGACTGTTTAGAGAACAAAGACCCCGTCTTTGAAATTACGTAGAAGGTCAGAAGTAGTGCCATCCCAGAATCTTCGTAATGGGTGTATAGCAGTCAGTTTGATAGGTAATTCCAATAGCTTCGAAGCAAATCAGAGGTTGTGATGATTCCACTCAGACGCCCCTGCTTTTGAACAATGACACCATGGTAGATTTGAAGTAGTGGAATTATCGAAAGCACTGGAGTTTTCTCATTAACCATGGGGATCCCTTCAGGATCCATTATTGCCTCAACAGTCATCTCCTTCAAAATCAGTTCTATATTGCTAATAATATCTCTTTGAGAGATACTGCCCACCAGAACAGTACCTTGAAGAACAGGTAAATGTGAAAATCTGCCTTCTGTCATCATTCTCGCGGCAGATGTTATGGGGTCTCTCAATCCTATTGTTTCAACTTCTTCAGTCATTATTTCGTTACAGGTGATTTTTGATTCGAGCAAATAGTAGGACATTGATTTGGAAATCGATTGTCCGGGATTTGATAGTATGTCGATAATCGATTCAACGATTGATAGCTTTGGATCCAGTGTTCCATTTTCAATCCTAGCGATATAGGCTTGCGAAACCCCAACTTTTTCGGCCAAAACGGATTGACTAATTCCCGCTTCTCCTCTAAGTCGTCGGATGTCTTCTATCATCAGTTTCATACTCGTAATAGTCTATAACCTGTAGTAATTGACGAATACGAATCTATATATGTTCTTGGCTGTGGATTTTTCGCTAACCAAAAGAAATACGAGTTGATAATTATGGAATTGAAGGTCACTCGGGGAGCTGGACCACCGGTTTCAGCCCAACAAGTAGAGATTGTCGAGAGGAAGGGGAAAGGCCATCCGGACACTCTCTGTGACAAAGCAGCTGAGGAACTATCAGTTAGACTCAGCGAATATTACATTGAGAATTTTGGTGCAGTTCAACATCACAACGTCGACAAGGTCCTTCTGGTCGGAGGTCAATCAAACGCAAAGTTTGGTGGAGGCGATGTGATTGAACCTATCTACCTACTACTCAGCGGTCGCGCTGTTGATGTTGTTAATAGGGACTATGAGAAGCAGGTGCCAGTAGGCAAATTTGCAGTTGAGCACACCAGAGAGTGGCTCCACAAAGACCTACCTCATCTAGATGTAAATTCAGATGTCATCATAGATTACAAGATTAGAGCAGGAAGCACTGATCTCGTTGGAAACTTCGATGTTTCTCAAGATGTTCCGAGAGCAAACGATACCAGCTTCGGTGTTGCATTTGCTCCATTCAGTGATACTGAAAGGATCGTGCTCGAGGCTGAAGAACTTCTGAATACTCCAAAGGTCAAGAAGCAATGGCCACAGATTGGAGAGGACATCAAAATCATGGGTACTCGCGTTGACAATATGATACATGTCCAGGTTGCAACAGCAATTATCTCAACTGAAACAAAAGATGCGGACGAGTACATGAATGTCATGCAAGCAGTCAAAGATCAAGTGCTCGACTTAGCTGTTAAGATTACAGATCATGAAGTTGATGTTAGTGTGAACACTGCAGACTCCTATGATGATGATCTCTATTACCTAACAGTCACTGGCACTTCAGCTGAACATGGCGATGACGGTCAAGTTGGAAGAGGTAATCGTGCAAACGGTCTCATCACACCTTATCGACCTATGACCCTTGAAGCAGCAGCTGGAAAGAATCCAGTATCACACGTTGGCAAGACCTACAATGTAGCAGCCCGTGAGATTGTTGAGCGTGTCGTCAAGGAGCACTCTGACGTAAGCCAAGTGTACTGTTACATGGTCAGCAAGATTGGTGCGCCAATAACTGAACCACAGGCAGTGAACGTCGAACTCTATGGTGAGTGCGATGTTGATGCCATCAAGAAATCAGTCGAGAGCATCTCGGAAGAGGTCATTGCAAAACTTCCAGATGTCTGGAAAGGTTTTGTCAAGCGTAAATACCAGCTTTGGTAATCCAATAGAATTTAGAGACCCTATGAGGGTCTCTCACTCATTTTTCTTTATCCCCATTCAAAGTCATCTTGAGGACCCTTCCGATCAGGAGGTGTGTAGATATCCTCTGATTTAGTTTGATTCATGAGTTTTGAAGTTAAAGGGAATAGAGGTCTGTAGGGGATGGAAATTGTTCATAATGCTCTATCTGGTGCTTGAGACCTGTACTGCGACTCCATTAGGAAGAAGATAATCCAGACACCTATTGCAATAAGAAATGTTTCTAGACCAAAGGGAAAAATCGGGATAGTAGATGAGAAAACTATTGGAAAAAGGGATAATGCAAACAAGAGCCCACTCAATCCTTTCAAAAACGATCGAACAATGTAGGTATTATATTTAGACAGATTTGTATCTTGATGCCAGTCAGGTTCTTGCTTGGTTTCAAGCTCTACATTAGAATTACTTGCCATCGATTTTCCTCAACTACTAGTGAATATCCATTTGAAGTGATATTAGTGTTAACATTCCTTGTTCCCACATAGTGGTAACATCTTTTATTAAGATTCAAGTACACTCCCAGATTAGAACAACCCTTCCGCTATGAGGCAGGGTTGAATTATTCAGGAGACATCACAGTATGGGCAAAGTAGATGACCCAATTGCCAAGCGAATCAGAAAGAAAGCCGGTAAAGACATCAAGGGCGGGTGGTTTGGAAAGATTACTCATTATATCCCAGGATGGCACGGCTATCAAGAAAAGGAAGAGCGCCGCGCAGCCGATAAGGTGCTTCGAGAATTTCTTGCTGATCAACTTAGGCTTGTGAAGCAAGACCTTGAGAAGCTCCAGATGATGGTAGTAGATTACAATCTCACCAAGACCTGGGAAACCTTTGACAGGATGCTTGCATTGACAGACAAAATCGAATCCGCCATCAGGTATGCCGACTATGGCTATGCCGCGTGGGGTTCCAAGGAAAAGATTAACGAGAAAGAACTTGACAATATGTTCGAGTTCGACGCGATAATCATAGAAGACATAGGCGCAATTAATGATGTAGTGGAAGAGTTCCAAGACGAGATGAACCAAGGCAAGTTCGATGAGGCATGGAACTACACCTATCGAATGTGGACCATCATGCAGCGCCTCGAAGAGAAATGGAATCAGCGCGAGGGCTACATGAAGGGCTACCAAGATTAGTATCATTTTTATTGTTCTGGGGGTTCTTCCCCCAGACAACATCTCTAATAAGAGGCGATTTCGATGCAGTTCGGAATTTTAGATACTGGACCTCCATTTTTCATTCTCGCAATCGTGATATTGCTTCCGATAGTATATTTGATAATCAGAAGAAATCCACCCGGAAACTTGTCCAGATTACGAGGGTATCTTGGTGTTACTGTAGTAGGAGATATAATGGCTCTACTCTTCTTCATCTTTAGATTATCAGTTATGCCTGAAGACTCGGATAAAGCATATTGGCTAGCAATGGGTTTTGCTACTTTGGTCCTAGGCTTTGCAATGGCGACAGATTGGGTATTTCGAGTTAGAAGTGGCAAACCAAAGAGTCGGAAGAAGAAGTAGTCCTACAGAACCTCGACGTTACAACACAAACTCCTTTTCTTATATTTCATCAACAATATGAGAGAACGTCAAATCAAAATCCAGTCATCAGTCTTGATATTCCCAAGTTCCATTCGCCTTTCTGTTTATTACGATCTGGCCAAGATGATAGGAGTTATGCTGAGCAAGAATAGCAAATGCTCTTAGTGTAGGGTCATTCCTCAAGGTCTTCATTGGTGCGGTCAGGTCAACCTCATGTAGAAGTTTGATAGCATCAGCGATTCCCCCTTTGAACCTCTCAACAAGGATATCCCATTTGTTCTCACTCTCTTCATCGCGGGAGGGCCAGTGTTTATCGATAGCCTGTCTCCAGTCCATCTCATCAGTCCGAACTGCCTCAAGGATTAATCCCTGCCAGTATATTATATGGTAAAGAATCTCCCAAGACGAGAAAAGATCCACTGATGTTGCCTTCAACGCTTGCTCGTGAGTGAGTCCACCTACGATATCAAAAGAGTCCCTGTGAGTGAAGTGTCCACGAAGACCCTTCTCTATCACTTCGATAACTGTATCTCTCAGTTCCAATTCACATCCTTCAAGCTTTCTTCTGACGTAGATTATATTCGTCCTTAAGAATTGAGAGTTTGCGGTTTCATGCGAGATTATATAGGAAGAATAGAAGAAACTGAACTCACTCATCCGGTACGTCCGAAAAGGCTGAAAACATCTCGTCGAAAAGCTTGCGAGCCTTTTTTTCGTGGTCGGGATCGGCGGTTTTCTTTAACTCTTCAAGATTCAAGATAGTGACATTGAGTTCAGGTTCCGTTTGAATCTCAACACGGACTTCTTTCAAAGGAAATGATTTTTCATCTTTAAGCATTCTCTTCAATTCGGATTGCATTTCCTTTTGACTCATACCCAATCCGATTCCCCCTGAGATTTCATCAAACCATTCCCAGATATTGAACATCGCATCACCAAGAGGTGTGTCACCATGACCAATCGATGAGAGAGCCTTACTTACCTCATTGTTGATTTTTGAGTATAGAATCAGTTCCCAGTCCTGCTCAGTCCATTTCATCAAGATATCATAGTAAATCGCAACCAAGAAAACACCCAACCAGAGATATGGTAGATAACGTAAGAAGATTCCGGAAATCCAGATAACTGTCTCAGTCGCGTCGGATTGCAACAGTTTTGAAATGAACTATCTTAGAACATTTCTGGCACGTGAAATGGTGTGGTCCATACCACTCAAGATGTCGGTTGAAATCTACAGAGTTTCCACACTGGGGACAGATGACTTTCTTATGCTTGGAAAGTTCGGTGAGTGTCTTAGTGATTGAAACAAACTTCACTTCTGGAAACTCAGCCTTTTGATAATCCAGAAGGCCAGAATCAGAAAGAGTTGGTATTCGGTATTCTCGCTTCATGGGAATTCCTCTGAATGCTATCGACGTATTCCCACTTTGAATTCTATAAGAGCGTGCAATACCCTGATTGATACCTTATTTTTCTCCGCCATAAGTCAATCCTGAGAAGAACGTGTCAAATCCTTTCTTTGCTTTGTCTAATGCTTCTGGATCACCGGTCTTCTTCAACTCATCTATATTCGTAACAAGCACAGTCAGGTCTGGAGTAGTTTTTATGGTCACCTTGATATCTTGGAGAAGCTTCATGGATCCTTTTTCTAACTTGTCCCGAAGCTCAGTCTGCTGTTCTTGGTCTGACATAATGAGACCCATTCCTCCGAGCATCTCATCAAACCATTTCCAGAGGGAAATCATTTCCTTCCCCAGTGGAGTTTCGAGATGACCAGCGAGATTGACTTGACTTGAAACCTCATTGACAATATCAAAGTAAAGCTCAATCTTCCAGTCCTGCTTCGTCCAAGCACTAATCACATCATACAATGACTCTGCCATATGTCTACACCTCACAAGCAATGAAAAACACTTGCAATCTGAAATTTAACTATCCCGATTATATGTTATATTCTCTTTTGAATTGGTTTGCCCTGCAATTTCCCTCAATATGATCAAGTTATTCTCTTCATGCTATTATATTCGAGTCTTCGGATTATTCTTGGATATCTAGTCTATGCCAGGTTATGTAAGAACCGTTTCATTCAAGGGCTGTCCAAAATGAAGACTAATCGAGAAGAAGATCCTCAGATTGCTCTAACTACCTACCCGTAGAAAATCGATAAGGAAATGAGAGGGCTTAAGGGTGGCTACCCCGTCTCAGCCAGCGTTGCGATGCTTTACACGCAGGCATCATCGAGAGCCCCAAACAATTTCCTCTAGAACGTTAACACGAGAATAGGATGGACAAAATCAATTGAACCATCGATATACTCGTAGTCTTGTCAAGTTCTATTATCAGGTTCGTCTATCTCACATAATTCATCAGGTTCTTGAGGGTCTTCTGGATTCTGTGCTTCGGATATAACTAGATATCCGGTCACAATCAGACCAACAATAATGACTCCTAATGCGACTGACGCAAGTCTTCTCCGTTGCATGAAAGGTCCAACCATCGTTCGTTCTCGGAGGTTACTTTTTGTAACTCTTAAGCTTTTGGAAGCACCTGAAACCAGCAATCGAAAGAACCCAATGTATTGTAGGGAGTTATATTCAGTTTCAATGACTATTTTCTAGGTAGATAAGATGAGATATAATTTCAGCCAAGAGTTCATTCCAACCCAAGAACAAGATTCACACTATCTTGGCATGCGGTCAGCCAATTGTATTCGTACAGTTGCTCGGGATCTCCTACGCGCACTCCGTTATGGATGGCAGAGGTCTGATCTGATAGCCCTTCACGCATCATTATCCAATCACATCGATTCGTTATGGTACAATGCCAACGAAGGGGCGATCCGGGTCGAATCCATTGCAATGCTTCGAGTCATGAGAATGGTAATGTGTGCAGACATTGGCGCTGGTCTCAGACAACCAGTCGTTTATCATGAGAAGTTGGAACGAGACTTGCACCTCATAATCAGTACTCTAAATCACTTCATTCTTCCCTTCTAATGAGTGATATAACCGAACACTGATATCAGAGATGTATTGCAAGCAGTGTGCAATGAGAGTAACCCTGCTTGGCACTGGAACTTCCTTTCCGGATCCCGAAAGAGTACAGAGTGGTCTTATGGTAGAATCTAAACAGGGGTATTCATTATTTGATATTGGGTCTGGAGTTCTCCATCGCCTTGTTCAGACAGGTGTTAATCTGAAGAGTATTCAAGGTCTCTTCATCAGTCATTTTCACATCGACCACTGTTCGGACTTCGTATCGTTCATTCAGACTCTTTGGCTTCAGGGATATGATGAGCATCTCCAATTATTTGCGCCACCTCCGGTGAAGGAGTGGTTACGAGGTTTGTTTGAAGTGGGGTTGCCTTTCTATAGAGATAAGATTGTCATTGAGCCGTATATCTTGTCCGAACATGATTCAGTTCAGTCAGGTGAACTCAGTGTGTCAACCTGTCCCACAGTCCATGGAAAGCATGATGTTAGAGCCTTCAGAATTGACCATGAGGGAAAATCAATCGTATTCTCTTCAGATACTGCACCATGTAGAGATATCATCGAATTGGCAAAGGATGTCGATGT
>DAOWDY010000067.1 GCA_030638785.1 Candidatus Thorarchaeota archaeon | reverse complement strand
GGTGCTGCAAGTAGTATTCCTTTCATTGCATGGTTTACCTATGATGCAAATATAATGGGCCCTAAAGAGTTTGAGAGTTGGTTATGGAAAAACTATGAACTGCCCCTCTGGTCCGTGTTCGTTTCAGTGTCAGAACCGGACGGTGGTGCGCTCTTCGCAGTAGATTATTTGACGGAGCTGGATTCCATTGTCAGAGAAATTCGGAGTAATGAATTCGTAAAGACAGTGAAGGTAGGTATCTCAACGCATCATGAATATTTCCAAGGCCCTCGTGATAGAAAATTAAGAGAAATGATTGCGGATGCATTAGGAGAATGATCACATCCAGCATCCGCAATGAAACAAAATTCGATATTCTTGCACAGCTCAAATGATTTCCCATTCACTCCAGCCATTGTCAAAGGCCCTGCGGACCAACTGCCCTTGGTCATTTCGAGCAAAGACATCCAGCCGTCGATGGCCCCACGATGATACTGCAGGAGCAGAGGCTATGTTGCCACCAATGTTTCCCCAGTGGTATTGTTTTCCATCAAAGTACATCTGCACAGTTGTTGAATCACTTCCTCGGGCAAAGACATCAATTCGATTAGGTCCATATGATACTGCACAAGGTGCAGAGGCAATGCTTCCACCCAAATCTTTCCACTCGCTCCAACCGTTGTCAAAGCTCTTGTAGAGAAGAGTTCCGTTATGGCTTCGAGCAAAGACATCCAGCCGTCGATGACCCCACGATGATACTGCAGGAGCAGAGGCTATGTTGCCACCAATGTTTCCCCAGTGGAATCGTGATCCATCAAAATAGACCTGAACAGTTGTATCATCATCTCCTCGGGCAAAAACATCAATTCGATTAGGTCCATATGATACTGCACATGGTGCGGAGCGAATACTCCCACCAAGGTCCTTCCACTCACTCCAGCCATTATCAAAGCTCTTGTAAAGCAGAGTTCCGTTATGGCTTCGAGCAAAGACATCCAGCCGTCGATGACCCCACGATGATACTGCAGGAGCTGCAGCGATATTTCCTCCGATGTTTCCCCAGTGGAATCGTGATCCATCAAAATAAACCTGAACAGTTGTATCATCAAGTCCTCGGGCAAAGACATCAATTCGATTAGGCCCATATGATACTGCACATGGTGCCCCTTGGAATGTAGTCATGTTATAACCTTCCTCATAGGTAAATCGGTTTGTACTTGCAAATTGTAATTAAAACACTAGCTGAGATGTAATCTGGGTATAACCATCATCAGGAATGCATAAATCCAGACAGATGAAACTCTAGATATCAGCGAGTGTGGTATCATGGACCATGATGTTTCCAAGGCAATGATCATTAAATTGTCATCTAAATATCCACCTAATCCTGTTTTTGACGTTCAGTATCGCAGAGCACCAAATAGAGGATTCAATCTGAATGCGTCTGAAACAGTAACCGCAATCAAAAATGCTCTCAGATACATACCCACGACTTTGCATAATCGGCTTGCACCAGAGTTTCTAGAGGAATTGACCACCCGTGGACGAATCTATGGATATCGGTACCGTCCTTCTGGAGCCATTGTTGCAAAGCCTATTGATGAATACAAAGGCACGCTTGAAGGAAGAGCAATGCAGCTGATGATGGACAACAATGTCAACTTCGAAGTAGCGCTCTATCCCTACGAGCTCGTCACGTATGGCGAATCTGGACAAGTATGTCAGAACTGGATGCAATTTCAGCTCATTAAGAAATACTTGGAAACAATGGATGAGGAACAGACTCTTGTTATTAGTTCGGGTCATCCTGTTGGATTGTTTCCAACGAAACGTGATGCGCCTCGCGTCATCTCGACCAATGGTCTAATGGTTGGCATGTTTGACACTCCTGAAGACTTTCATCGTGCAGCTGCACTTGGATCTGTGAATTACGGTCAAATGACAGCTGGAGGCTACATGTACATAGGGCCTCAGGGAATCGTCCATGGAACCTACATTACCTTGCTAAATGCTGGACGATTATATCTTGGGCTCCCTCAAGACGAAGACCTAAGTGGGAAACTCTTCATTACATCTGGTTTGGGAGGAATGAGCAGTGCGCAGGCTAAAGCAATTGAGATTGCTGGTGGCATTGGAATCATCGCAGAGGTAGATAAGAGTAGAATCGACACTCGGAATGAGCAAGGTTGGTTGAGCAAATGGTCAGACGACCTGAAACAGATATTCGAATGGGTGGAAGAATATCGAAAGAGTGGTGAACCCGTATCAATTGGATACTATGGGAATATTGTTGATGTCTGGCAATACACGGTCGATAACAATATCGCGGTTGAACTAGCCTCTGACCAAACATCCTGTCACGTCGTATATGGAGGAGGATACACTCCTGCGGGATTATCATTTGAAGAGGGTCGAGACCTTCTGAAGAACGACACGAGCAAGTTCAGAGACCTCGTAGATAAATCATTACGTCTGCAGTTTGAACTCATCAAGAAGATGACTGACCGTGGCACTTTCTTCTGGGATTATGGAAATAGTTTCATGAAGGCAGTATTTGATGCCGGTGTCACAGAAATTGCGAAGAATGGAAAAGATACCAATGATGGGTTCATTTTTCCCTCCTATGTGGAGGACATTATGGGCCCTATTTGCTTTGACTATGGCTATGGTCCATTCAGATGGGTGTGTCTTAGTGGAAAACACGAAGACCTCGTTGCAACAGATCAGATGGCAATGTCACGAATAGATCCCAATCGTAGAGGACAAGACCGGGACAACTACATCTGGATCCGGGATGCTGAGAAGAATGCTTTAGTTATTGGGTCTCAGGCTCGTATTCTTTATGCAGATGCTCAGGGGAGGGTCGATATTGCAATTGAGTTCAATAAAATGGTGCGTGAGGGAAGAGTTGGACCAATAATGCTTGGTCGCGACCATCACGATACTGGCGGTACAGACTCTCCATTTAGAGAAACTGCTAACATCTATGATGGCAGTAACATCACAAGTGACATGGCTCACCAATGTTGGGCTGGAAACACAGCAAGAGGCATGAGTCTATGTGTTCTATCCAACGGAGGTGGAGTCGGAACAGGAAAGGCAATCAATGGAGGGTTTGGTCTCGTTCTAGATGGAAGTGAACGAGTGGATACCATCATCCGAATGGCCCTAGATTGGGATGTAATGTGCGGTGTTGCACGACGTGCCTGGGCAAGAAATGACCATGCAGTAGAAACAGTAGTTGAGTGGAATCGTAATATGGGCGATTCTGGGCAGATAACATTGCCCTATATTCCCAAGAAAGGTCTGGTAGAGGAGTTAGTCGAAAAGGTATTTGAATCTTAGATTCCTGAGTAATCCAACACTACAGAGTTTCTCTGTTTACAATTTCCTCAATCTGGTTCCTGCCTATCTCTTGCATGTTTGACACGTTGAACACACGCTCACTCATTATTGCGTCTAGGGTCTGTTGCATGAATAATTGCAGTAACAGAATCCTGATTGAATCCTTTGAATCCTTGCTCTCTTTGGATTATTTCAAGATGACTTCCTATTGCCCCTCGATTAAGAAACTTCTTCATTCCATCTTCTGAAACATGACCTTGTTGGAGGAGTGAGTTCAATCTTTCAGAGTTTACTGGTCTACGATCAGATTCCGTGAATGATTGCTTCAGAAAATCAAAGTATGAGAATGGACTAATAGCTGCAGCACAATAGTCTGGAAGTGTGGTTCTTGTACTCTCATAATCCACTCTTGCAGCTAGATGGTGTAGTCCTGCTTGAAGCATACTTTCTCCATGAAGTCCTACCCACATACCCACAGTTCCAAGGGTGTCGAGGGTCTCCATCTGTTTTTTTGTGAAATCCGTATCTCTTTCTTCCTCGGATATATCTACATCAGCAAAAATCACAATGTTACAAATAGGATGTTCCAAAACCTGAGCGCCCCAACCCGCCTTAGTACCTGCAAAGAATTGTTCTCTCTTTTCGAATCCGAGTGCTTCTAGAATGGTAATTATCTTTGGAAAATTCTCCCTAGAAGATCTATAGGCATGATGGTCGTGATTACCCCAACCAAGACCCATTCTGTCCTGTCTATTCCGCTGGATTTGACCAGTTCTCTCTCTGCTTTCCCAGTATCGGCGCTCAGCTCGAAAGAATGCATCGCATGCCCTAGATTTCCCTAGAAGCGATACTCTCTCAAGAACCACTGATAGAGTGTGTTCAAGTCCCTCATCATCTCTATCAAAGTACCGAATTCTGCCATAGAAACTATCTTGGGTGTCGACATAGTCATCAGTATCTCCAGCACCAAATCCAGAATCTGATGTGAATCCAGCATACCCTCTTCTTTCAACAGCGCTCAAAACAAATCCTTTCTCTGAATGGATTTCTGCTCGACGAAAGGCTTCGTATATTTCCCCCTCAATCTTGCAATCTTTCCCGTACATCTGAATAAAGTGGTCAAGAACGTCGGGTTTGATGGCGATCTCTTTCCTACTTCCTTCTGAAACCAAAACAGGGAAGAATATCGATTCGGGATGAATATACACGATTGTATCTTCAGGAATTTCCGGGGATACGAGTTCTGTGTCCTTTCTGTATCTTAGTTCAACCAATGTTTCTTCAATATTATCAACTTTTGGAACAATCATATGGTCAATCCAATCAAAGAACCTTACAGATGCCTCTTCCTGCATCCTCTTTGCCAGGTGTGATGCGACTGTGTTTCCTTCAAGAAAAACCTCAACTTCTTCTATCAGAAATCTTTCAACTTCCGGAAACAATCTCCAGTTAATTTTCTCCAAGATTGACACCTTGCATCCAAGAATCTCCTATTCTGTCATAAAGAGACTGGTTTCAAGTGATGAATATTCTAATCCTATTGAACGATAATTACTAAAGCAACACTTCAGAGATGTTTGTCGATGTCTTGACGGACATCAGTCCGTCAATCATTGTTTGGCTGAGTGATATTCGTGGTTGTTTCAATTGATGGCGAGAGCCTGACAATCGAAGAGGTAGTTAATGTTGCAAGACATTCAACTCAGGCAGTGTTAGATGAATCAGCTCGGAAGAAGCTGCTAGATAGTCGTGCTGTAATTGAACGAGCACTCAAAGAGGGGCGAACAGTCTACGGTGTCAATACTGGTTTTGGAGATCTTGCAGACGTTTCAATTAATGAGAATGATCTTGCTGTACTTCAGGTGAATCTCATTCGAAGCCACAGTGTTGGTGTTGGAGATCCATTTCCTATAGATGTTGTGCGGGGTATGATGCTTCTCAGAGCCAATGCTCTCGCCAAGGGGTATTCTGGAGTAAGAGTGGAGGTTGTTGAAACTCTTCTATCAATGCTTAACGAAGATGTCGTTCCGGTCGTACCTGAACAGGGCTCCGTTGGTTCTAGCGGTGACCTTGCTCCTTTGGCACATATGGTTCTCGTGATGATTGGTGAAGGTGAAGCACAATTCAAAGGAGAGAGAATGGATGGATCCGCGGCCATGAAGAAAGCTGGTATCTCTCCGTTGACTCTTCAGGCGAAAGAAGGTGTGGCTCTTATCAATGGAACACAACCAATGACCTCTATTGGTGTTCTAACAATACATGATGCTTTCATACTCATACAGAACGCATCAATTGCAGCAGCAATGAGTCTTGAAGCCTTGCGAGGAACACGAGTCGCCTTTGACCCTCGAATACATGAGATTCGACCACATGAAGGTCAATCTAATATTGCAGAAGTTATGCGGAAATTACTCCCCGACAGCGAAATCAATCAATCACATGCTGAGTGTGGAAAGGTCCAGGATGCCTACTCTTTGAGATGTATTCCGCAGGTACTTGGAGCCTCTCTTGATACCATTAGGTATGTAAGAAGCATTCTTGAAACCGAGATTAATTCTGCAACCGACAACCCTCTAGTATTTCCGGAAAGTGATACTGTAATATCTGGAGGGAATTTTCATGGACAGCCAATAGCTTTAGCGATGGATTTCCTCGGTATTGCTCTGTCTGAAATTGCCAATATATCCGAAAGGCGTACAAATCGACTCGTCAACCCCGACCTTAGCGGACTCCCACCTTTCCTAACAAAAGAAGGGGGTCTACAATCTGGTCTGATGATTGTGCAATATACTGCAGCAGCTCTTGTATCAGAGAATAAAGTGTTAGCACATCCTGCGAGTGTTGATTCTATACCAACAAGTGCAGACCAAGAAGATCATGTCAGTATGGGAACAATAGCTGCTAGAAAGGCTCGAACGATACTGAATAATGTAATGAATGTGATTGCAATCGAATACCTCTGTGCAACTCAGGGAGTTGACCTTCTCGCACCTATGAAACCATCTGAACCGCTTGAGAATGTACGCAAGCAGATTAGGAAGATTGTAGATACGCTTGAGGAGGATAGAGTGCTGCATAAGGACATTGCAAAACTACGGGATATGATACATTCTGGTGTTATTGTAGGATGGGCTGAGGAAGTAATCGGGAATCTTCTTGAGGAATAATACTTGTCTTGGTTCATGTACACGCATCAAGCTTTATGTATAAAAGAGCATTCTAATTGTTAGAGCCATCTAAGAATTTCAGACAGGTTGGTGACACTCTATTGGTTAAGCTCTCGAAATCTATGGAACAATATCTAGAAACGATATACGAAATTGAGAGTAGTGGCAAAGTGGCCAGTGTAACTGATATTGCAGAAACACGAGGCGTGAAGTCGCCAAGCGTCACCTATGTCCTTCGTAAATTATCCGAACCCGATTTGAAGCTCGTAAACTACAAACGTTACACCAGAGAGGTATCACTCACCAAAAAAGGCAAAAAAATCGCTGAACGTCTTGAGAAAACACATGAAACTCTCAGATGGTTTTTTGAGATGATTGGCTTAGACTCAGCCGTGGCGAATGATGATGCGTGTGAGATCGAGCATATTGTACGTCCTGAAACAGTCGACAAACTAACTGAATTTGTAGAATGGGTGCAGACTAATCCGAAAGCGGCCAAGCTTCTCTCTGAATTTCAATCGCAGTGACTCACGGTCCCAATTTGGTGTGTACCACTTCACCATTTGCAATTACGGTGTGTACTAGATTAATACCAAATCTATATGCTAGATACTCAGGATTCGGGCATTCTAATACTACGATATCAGCTCGTTTACCCACTTCTATGCTTCCTACAGTATCAGCACGATTGAGTGCATTTGCCGCATTGATAGTCAAAGCTGATATCACTTCTCTGGGATGCATCTTCATCTTGTAGCATGAGAGAGCGATGGTAAAGAATAGTGACTCGTTTGCGCAATTAGGATTGAAATCTGTCGCGAGTGCAACAGGCAATCCCATCTCAATCATGTGTCTGGCTCGTGCATACTCTGTATTTAGACTAAAAGCTGTTGCGGGCAATAAAGTTGCGATAGTTCCTGCTTTCAACATGGCTTCAAGTCCATCATCTGATGTCATAAGGAGATGATCTGCAGATACTGCTCCCAGCTCGGCAGCAAGTTCCGCTCCACCAAGCTGAACTATTTCATCAGCATGAAGTTTGATCTTCATTCCTGCATCCTTTGCAGCTAATAAAATTCTCCGTGATTGTTCCACATCAAAGACACCCTTCTCGCAGAACACGTCACAAAACTCTGCCAGATTCTCTGCTGCAACTGCTGGTATCATTTCTTTGATAACAAGTTCAACAAAGTCGTCTGTTTTCCCCTCATACTCTGGAGGTACTGCATGAGCTCCTAGAAATGTAGATGCTATGCCCATTGGAAGTTTAGTATGTAGATCGTCAATTGCCTGAAGTATCTTGAGCTCATTCTCGGTGTTCAATCCGTATCCACTCTTTGCTTCAACAGTTGTAGTTCCCTCACTCAGCATTCTTTCAGCAAAAGAGAATGCGTTTTTTGTAAGGGTTTCTTTAGTTGCTGCTCTTGTCGCTCGTAGAGTATTGAGAATTCCTCCTCCTGCCTCTAGTATCTCCATGTAGGTCTTTCCAGCAAGCTTCATTGCAAAGTCATTCTCACGAGACCCTCCAAAAGCAAGATGGGTGTGGCTGTCAACAAATCCAGGAAGTGCCATCATATTCGGTAGCTCGATTTGTGGAATGGCAGATTCTCCCCCAACTTGTGAGAGAACATCTGAAGTTGTACCCACAGAAACAATCAAACCTTCCTTGATTGCTACTGCTCCATCCTCAACGATTGAGAGCTCTCTCATCTCTTCTCCCGTCTTTGGCTTTCCATTAGTCGCAGCCAAGGTCGCAAGCTGTCCAATCTTTGTGAGCAGGAGGTCTGGCTTCATGGCAACTCAATCATTGTAGAGTTCCCACCTTCTTGTACCTTGCGTTAATTTGATGGTGGGATTAATTAGGTAGTAACGAGTGAGCAACGCAAATCTGAATGGTAGTTGGACCTAATGAAATATCTAATTCTCAGTTGGCAAGACGTGTATAATCTGACTCTTCAACTATCAGAACGGATTGTCAATAGTGGATTTGTCCCTGATCTAATCATTGGAATTGCACGAGGTGGATGGATTCCTGCACGAATTCTCTCTGATGTGCTATATGCTAATGCCATGTTCAATGTACGAATCGAGTATTATACTGACTTGGGTGAACATGGTCGAGAACCCAAGATCACTCAGCCTCTCTCGATTCCTATAGAAGAGAAGAACGTTCTCATCATTGACGAAGTCGCAGACACTGGTGAGAGCATGTATCATGCAATTGAATATGTACAAGGTTTAGGAGCCAAGAATTTACGAAGTGCAGTTCTACATCTTAAGCCCTCATCAAGGATTGTCCCTGACTTCTATATGCAACTTGTAGATAGCTGGACAGTCTATCCTTGGGAGATCCGAGAATCAATCATTGCTCTTGTGAAGAAATTTCAAGATGAAGATCCATCCCTTGATATACACCAGATACGGGACAAACTAGTCTTCGAAGTCGGTTTTGAACCAACTGTGACTGACTACTTCATCAAACGTCTATAGACATGACCGTTTCCAGAGGACTAATCATGCATCTAGATACTCTTGTAACTGACAAAGGTACTCTGTCTATAGGAATTGTTGAATTGGACAATGAGGAATCCCTCAACACTGACCAGTTGCTCAAGTTAGTTTCTGATAAGGGCTCTACAGTTTTGGCAGTTCAGCTATTTGATGCAGCAAAGATTGTTGACGTTCATCACCTATTATCTGCATCTCAGAATGCTGTGAACGCATGGAATGGAAACTATGCTCAATCAAGGTCTCTGAGCGTCGAGGTTGCTGTTTTTGCATCAGGCCAACATCAGATAGGGCGAGCTCTGTCAACCATGGGAATTTCGGACAATCTCTCAAATATTGCGATAGTTGCGATCGCCTCTACAAGCGATGAAGTTCTTCAATGCCTCAATGGCCTAACGGACAAGATTGGAAGACCAAGTGAACCTGCATTCTCCCCGGATTTAGCTCGACTGGAGGAGATTATGAGGATATTCGGTATTGAGAAGGTTGAGATCGAAGCACTTACCGAATCCAATGAACCTACTGCACTCCAAGCTGCACTTTCACGATGCGTGGTGAGCCGAGTTTCTATGGTTGCATTCGACACCTGATCTAGTACATATCATCGCGCATGGTCATTATGGATAGAATATCCTGCTCCGGATCCAAAATCGAGATTCCTGTAAGTTCTTCCACAATCTCAATCCATACAGTTTTGTCCGGATTATCCAGGTTGACTTTTCTAGACACAACACTAGCGACCGCACTCACTACTTCCATATGATCCAGATCAGTATGCCTACGTCGCACAGTAACTCTAAAGGATTCGTTCTCATCAATCTTGGGAAGCAGTTCCTCTACAGCATTTACAATTGAATCAATATCTGAATTCACACACCGTTCCAGTGGAGTGAACCTGATTGCATATCGAAACTGGTAGGCATTCTCCTCGGCGATTTCCTTAAGTTTTTCAATCACTGAGAACGGGTCAAGGGAGGTCTTGCATGTAATGAGTCCAATCACATGAGTGCTATAGACACGTAGGTTCTCATCTCCGATGATATCTCCAATGAAATATTGTACCTCTGATGTTGCAGCTCGCTCCCGCTCACGGGGACAACCGACTAGGATATTGAATTCTTGCAGAAGACTCTACCTCACATCTCTGCATGAACTATTCTGCTGGTCCAGAATCGTACTGCATCCGTATCAACGCGTAGACTATCTGTGAGCATTTGTATAGACACAGCTCCTACTCTAAAGACCTTGATGCTTGAATAGCCCCCTTCTTCTTCATCAACACCAATGATTGTTGAGTTGGTGTCTTCCTTTGATGGTCCGTCATCTATGTATAGACCTACTTTGTCACCTAGTTGCTCCAGTGCGGTGGATATAACAAATGGACTTGGCCCTCCAGCTAGATTTGCACTTGTACCCACAATCGGTGAGCCTATTTTTCTTGCAATACCTTGTGGAATCGGGTTATTGGGCACTCGAACCGCAACTGTTGTTCTTCCTCCAGTGATAAGACTAGGAACCGATACCTTGGCTGTTACGATTAGTGTCAGAACACCTGGCCAGAATAATCTGGCTAATACTCTCTCAAGACCGGCAAACTCATGGTACTCTTCACATTGCTGAATGTCTGAAAAAAGAAGTGGAACACCGCTATCCCTGTTGCGATTTTTTGCCTCGAATAATTTCTCAATAGCATCTGAATTTCTAGGATCGCATGCAAGGCCGTAGCTCGTGTCAGTTGGATAAACAACTAGACCTCCCTCTTCAAGAATTTCTGCAGCAGCGTCAATGGCAATCTCGAAATCCTCTTCTTTCTCTAGTTTGATGATCCTTGCATTCACGGTTCTGCCCACGATAAATTACTGTGCCAAACATACATATGAACTTTCTACATCGTATCGGTATGAAGGAGGATTTCATATTCGCGCAGTGATTCTTGCAGCGGGCCGCGGTTCACGAATGGGGCAGCTTACAGATGATATACCAAAAGCTCTGGTTCACTGTGCAGGTATGACTCTCCTTGAGCGTTTGGTCCAGAATCTTGAAGACGTTGCACCAGTTGCGATAAACATTGGTCTTGGATGGAAAGGTCCGCTTGTTCGCGAGTTCGTACAATCTCATTTTCCAGATTCTTCAATCAATCTCATCGATGCACCGGATTATGAAATCGGCCCTCTTGAAACCCTGGTCGTAGCAGCTGGAGATGTCAAAGGACCAACAATTATCTGTCCCGTGGATTTTGTAGCTGAAAAAGGATTCTTCCAAGAAATAGTTGATGCACACAAATCTAGTTCTGGAAGACTTTTGACCATTGCAATAGATGGCTCAAGAGGAAAAGGGACCAATCTCACAATCAACGAAGATGGTACTCTTTTAGGAATCGGGGACACTGGGATGGATAATGCAAATACTGGTAGATCTGCGATGGTTTTGATTGTAGAACCAGATTTTATTAAAGCCTGTAGAACAGGACGGGCTCAGGGTCTAACAAGAGTGAGAGAGGTGATTGCAAATGTCCTCTTGCAAGGTGAGCCAATACATACCCGAACAGTCAGTACACCTTGGTTTGACCTCGATACAATCTCCGATATTCTAGACGCCAATAGGGCTCTTCTCTCTAAGTATACTTCTGAAACTCGTGGTATCTATATTCCCGAAGGAGATGTTATTGAAACCGGAGAAAAACTAACTCTTAATTCAGGAATATCCCTAGAGGCTGGTGTTACCATTCGTGGTCCGTCTGTCATCGCTGGTGGTTGCTCCATTGGGTCTGAATCGGTAATCGGGCCATTTGTGAGCATGAGTCAGGGAACGGAGGTTCAAGAAGGTTGTTTCATTAGTGATGCTGTGCTATTTGAAAAACCTTCAGTATCCAGTCATACAAAACTCTCAAGAGTTGTGGTATTCAACAAACATGTATTCACGGAGTGAGCGCCAATGTCACCAAGTAGATTCAGATTACGTAGAGTATTCAGGGGGCCTGTTCTACGAGTTGCTGCACCAATCATTAGAATGAATGTTCATCCCAATACCATTACCTACCTATCTATTCTCTTCGCGTTTATTGCATTCCTTTCATTAATTATAACAGGCAATCAGATTGCATTCGGGATTCTTGTGTTCACTGTTGGATTCCTTGATGGTGTTGATGGTGCTGTTGCAAGAGCCTCTGGCAAATCATCGACCCAAGGAGCCTTCACAGACTCCTTTACCGATAAGGTCGCAGAGGCGATTATGATTCTTGCCATCCCCGTGAGATTTTCTGGTGTAATGATACTAAGCCTGTCAGTTGATTCTTGGGCATATCTCTGTCTTCTTGGATGGCTTCTCACAAGTTATTCAAGATCCCGTGCAGAATCTATGGGTGTAACTGATCTAGACATAGGATTAGGTGCTCGTTCTGAGAGACTATTCACGTTATTTCTGTTCTCCATTGTTTTCTTAATTGAGTGGGGTCTTATTGTGGTGACAGTTTTGGGACTTGGCACTGCTGCCTATCGTTTTGTTGTATATAGAAATCAACTAAAATCAGAAACTTTGGAAGACCTTGAAGAGTGAAATTCCCCCCACCATTATACTTAAGAGCCAAATGCAACAGGCCGCCATTAATCACTAGATGGAGTATCCAATCATGGCTGTCTTTCGGGCTGATCATTATCTTGTTGCTGAATTTGAAGACGCATCTGACTTCATAGCTGTAGGAAACAAAGTTCTAGAGGCACTGAAGGAAGTGTCTGAATTGAAAGATTTAGCTATCGTAACAAAGAGAATGGAAGGTAAACAGTGGGCAGAAATTCTTGGAAGAATTGATGTCGCTGAGGGATCAAAAGCGTTCTGGGCAATGGTGAAGAAGGATGTTTCAGAACGAGAGCCCTACAACCTATTCATCAGACTAGATCGTAATGCAGAAGGTGCTGACATAGAAGAAGCCCGTGCAGCTGTAAAGAACTGGGCTGAAACTCATGTTGTACCCAAAATTGAAGCAAAGACCAAAGTCAAGACAATCAAGATACTCCAAGCAAATGAGATCTATATGCCTGAACTAGAATAAGGCTCTCTGATTCATAATCTAAGAATCAACACTGACAAAGTTGAGTTTGTTACCAACAGCTTGTACAATCTCTACATTACCATCTGCATTGACATCACCAAATGCTATGAGTGAATCGGCGCCTTTTCCTGAGGTCTTCAAAGAGGCTTCTTCGTAGAGTTCTCTACCATCAAGAGCAAGCACTGAAATCTTGGCGTTTGTAAGGCTGACTAAGACTTGTCCAAAAGAGCGGCTTTCATTCAGAATGCTTCCTACTCGGATTGAAGTTACTGCGTTAGGTGCTCTAATCCGGGCAACCGTCACAATGCGCTTTTGAGAAACATCTAGTAATGAGATTAGCTTTCCATTGCTTACTGTGGCGACGTTGTCCAATATTCCTTCAATGACCTTTCCTGTTGCAACAAGACTGACTTCGCCATTAACTTTGGCCTTTCCTATTTCGTGCAGTCTATCATCTGCATATTGGTACATGAATATAGTTTCAGAGTCGTCTCCGAATACAAAACGCGAGTAAGGTGCACCATCCATGCAAAGTGGCTTCATCGAGAATACAGGTCTTCCTACAACCTTGTGGGCAAGCTTGTCAAGGTACGACCCATACCACCCGTAGCATCTTAGTGCTTTGTCATTAGTTGCAGCAATGACCTCCGCTTTCTTGTCATCCATCACATTTGCAACAACCACAGCTGTAGGTAGATTTCCCAGGGGTGTATCGTCTATAATTTTCAGTTTCTTCCCCTTGAGACTTACTACTTTGATAGTATTGTCGAGTCCTCCAATGACGAGATCTGGAACATCATTCCCCGTCACATCTCCTACTCCAAGAGTAGATACTGGTATCAGATCCGAGAGAGCTGCAATTTCCTTAGGTGGTTTATCGTCATCTTGGAAATCAAACACCCTTAAACTACCACTAATAGAACCCACGATGATGTTATCACGGCCATCACCAGTCATGTCCACAATTTCTAGATTCGTGACTACTTCCTTTAGCTGGTGACTTGATAGTAAGCTAAGTGCTGGCATTGTCAATGTGACCTCTCAGTCAAACCACTGGTAGTCTGAGTTCGTCCTATGTAGAATACGTATAAGATTTATCGGTCATGTATCTCGTTTTCAATTTCAGCTCATACTCATAGACTGATGAGCTTAAGAGCAGGATTGCAGACTATTGTGTGAACCAGTGATGCCTTCGAAAGAGAGTTCCCCCTACCTAAGTGAGGAGTATTGGAACTGCAACGTGGATGAACTGTCAGATGAGTTGAAGTCATTTGTGACCGAGTTTGGTTCATTTACACCCAATTGGTTTGCAGAAGTCAAGTTTCATTTACTAAGGCATTTGGGACTCACTCTAGAGACTCGAGACGAATTCTGTACTGTTTCCATTCAAAGCAAGCAATGTAAGAAGTGTGATGATCTATACCAAGCAAAACAATGTCTACTATGGTACAGGCTCTTTG
>DAOWDY010000262.1 GCA_030638785.1 Candidatus Thorarchaeota archaeon | reverse complement strand
TTCAGATTGAGTGGGATTTATCTTCCCGGGCATGATAGATGAACCAGGTTCATTCTCGGGTAGCAACAATTCTCCGAGACCTGCTCTTGGTCCTGAGGCCATCCATCGAATATCGTTTGCCATCTTCAAGCATCCTAGTGCAAGAAGTCTGAGAGCACTACTGAGTTTTACCATTGCACGATGTGAGGCAATTCCTTCTGCTTTCACAGGGTTGATTTCAAACGGAAATCGCAGATTCTTAGACAGGTGTTTGATAACCCCAGAAGCGAAACCAGGACTGGCATTGAGTCCAGTGCCTAGAGCAGTTCCTCCAATTGGCAGGAGAATAAGGTCATCACGGGTGTTTTGTAATTCATTGAAGCTCGAGATAATCTGAGAACGGTAAACATTGAATTCCATCGAAAGGGGTATAGGAACTGCATCCTGAAGATGAGTCCGTCCGACTTTTATAACTCCCTCAAATTCCTTAATCTTCTCATCTAGTGCACGCATTAAATTTCCCACAGCGGGCATAAGATGCTTTGAGAGAACAGACATCGTAGCAACATGCATCGCTGTAGGAATGACATCATTGCTCGATTGTCCCTTGTTTACGTGGTCATTAGGATGAACAGGAGATTTCTGTCCTAGAGGGTGTCCTAGGAGTTCATTAGCTCTATTTGCAAGGACTTCATTCATGTTCATGTTTGTCTGAGTACCGGATCCAGTCTGATAGATGTCAACAGGAAACTGATCTAGAAACTTGTCTTGAAAAAGGATTTCATCTACTGCTTTCAGTATAGCTTTGCCAAGCTCTTCCTCGATAGAACCATTCTCAATGTTTGCAAGGAGACATGCCTTCTTCACTTGAGCCAGAGCTATGATGAATTCTTCTGGCATACGTCTTCCACTTATCTTGAAATTGCGAATTGCTCGTTCTGTATTGATTCCCCAATACACATCTGAGGGTACATCTAGTTCACCTAGCGCATCTTTCTCTTTTCGCATATTCACCAGAAACAACCTCTCATTCCACTAGATAATGATGACAACCCAATTTAGTGGTTCGGTCCACATAAGCCTCTGGATTTAGGGTGAGAGGTTATCTTCAGCCTCTCACAATAACATTCCATCGATAATATCTTGGAGTTTCTTCAGGTCTGTTTGATGATCCTTCAAAGGTTCTTTCTCTGGAAGAGACAGGCCAGATGCCAAATCAGGCCGCTCAACATCATAGAACACTCCAATCGGAATCTTATCCCCATTCTCAAAAGCTCTTTCAATTGCCTTCCATCTGTCCGAAGTGTCATGGCTGGCCTCCTGAAGAGAGTATGTCTTCTCATTGAAATACGCCCACGTCAGTTTCCGGTTCCAAGTCTGACAGGGTTGAAGGATGTCCACAACTGCAAATCCCTTGTGTCTGATTGCCTTAGTCATGATTTCAACAAGCATCTTTTGGTCGCCTGAGAAACCACGAGCCACAAAGGTTGCCCCACCGGTAATTGCAAGACCCACTGGGTTTACTGGATCCATCGGAGCACCTGGAGGTGGAGGAGATGTCTTGGAAACATATCCTCGGGGAGCTGACGGTGAAAATTGTCCTTGGGTCAGGCCGTTTACTCCATTATTGTGGATGAAGACAGCAATGTTCACATTCCTACGGGCGGTATGAATTAAGTGGCCGAGACCCTCACCTAGAGTATCACCATCACCAACATGAACTATTGTTGAAAGATTTGTGTTCGCCACATGAACACCCGTAGCAATTGGAATAGACCTTCCGTGCAGTGTGTGGAATGCGTTCAGGTTGATGTAATGAGGCATTTTACTGTTGCAACCTATTCCGGAAACCATGGCAATTTCATGTTGGGGTACACCCAATTCGATAATCGCCTTCTTCAGAGCTGCAAGAATTCCAAAGTTACCACAACCAGTGCACCAAGTAATCTTCTGAACTCCTTCAAGTTGTTCTAGTGTAATCATAGTACACCACCCTCCTTGAGTTGTTGGATAATCCAGCCTGGAGTCATAGGTCGCCCATCGTATTTGTTCACATGGTGATGAACATCAAGTCCAGTTTCCATTCGGATTAACTTTGCAAGTTGTGAAGTCGCATTCTGTTCCACTGCAATGATTTTCTTTACCTGACCGAACACACTGGTAAGGAGTTCTGTTCTCAATGGATAGATATCGCAGAAGTGAAGCTGGTTGATTGATACTCCATCCTTATGAAGAATCTCAACTGCCTCATTGGCGGCGCCCCAAGAAGATCCCCATGTTAGCAACGTTACATCGGCCTTTTCAGGTCCGTAGATCTTTGGCGGTTCAAGGGCATCGAGGATATTAGGTATCTTCTTCAAGAATTTCTGAACCATAGCATTTCGGACATCAGGATCCTCT
This sequence comes from Candidatus Thorarchaeota archaeon, assembly GCA_030638785.1. Taxonomy (GTDB): domain Archaea; phylum Asgardarchaeota; class Thorarchaeia; order Thorarchaeales; family Thorarchaeaceae; genus MP5-2226. The sequence goes on along the minus strand of DAOWDY010000262.1, from coordinate 4,196 downwards.
GTTATGTGACCATCCTCGAAGTGAACATTTGAGGATGAAACAACAACCTTGCCGGGATCTCCTGGAAAAGCTCGAGGAGATACGCCATCATTTGTCAGTTTGTACCTCTCATAATCACCACTCCCCTTACTAGATAGAGACCCTCGATCTATCTTAACTTTAGTAACGTCAATGGGAGGAGTACTCCATGTAGAATCAGCAAGATGCTGATCGCCCAATATCATTACTGGCACCTGGAATTTATCTGCCAAATCAAATGCCCTAACAGCTACATCAAAACCTTCCAAAGGATCCTTTGGTGCGAGCATGATTCTTGGAAACTCACCTTGACTTGCAAACGCCATGAACAGAAGATCAGCCTGTTCAGTCCTAGTCGGTAACCCAGTGCTTGGTCCTGCTCTCTGAGCATTGTAGATAACGATTGGAATTTCTGCCATAGCGCCTAGACCTACAGCCTCGACCATCAATGAAAACCCTCCACCGGATGTAGTAACCATAGATCGCGCTCCTGCGTATGATGCACCTAGAGCCATGCATATCGATGCAATTTCATCTTCCGTCTGAATAGTTCCAATCTCTAGGTCACGAGAATAGGTTATGATATCTTGAAAGAGTGCAGTTGATGGGCTCATAGGATAAGATGATATCCATTTTAGATTAGCAGCCATTGCCCCAAGTGCCATCGCTCTATTACCAGTTAGTAGCATCTTGTCAATTCCGGGACCCTGTTGAATTGTGCTAAGGTTCTGGCTGCAAGGTCCTGAAAATTCTTCTAGTGTACGGTCGTACATAGCTCTAGCCACAGCAACATTGCTTGAGATGACTTTCTCGCCTTTCTTTTTGAAAATCGAAGAAAGGGTTTCTTCTGCAAGTTCGATTGGAAACTTCAGCATTGCCAGTACAGCACCTAAAGCGGCGGCGTTCGTCATCCGTACGTGTCCTCCAATTTCCTTAGCTACTTTCTGAAGAGGTGCAGCGTAATGACAGGCTTCAATATCTTTGAACTCGACATTATCATCAAAGACAATAACTCCATCATTTGCCAATTTGTTTCTTGGTTTGATAACTGCATCATCTGAGAAAGCTACTATTACATCCAAATCATCCACGGGGGCATGAATTGGATTATCAGAAACGCGAATCTGAGTGTAGTTGTAGCCACCTCTTATTCTGGATTCCGCATCGTTTATTGTGAAGGTGTGAAAACCAGCTTTCACGAAAACTTGAGCCAGTAAGTCGCCAACAGTGTTGATTCCTTGACCAGCTTCTCCTCCAATCTGCAAGGTAATATCCATAGAAGGGTCCTCCCGCCATGCGAGGAATATGAAGTAACTCAAGACGACTCCTTCTCACATATTTGCTTTGCTAAATGGATAGAAATTCACCTGTCCAACGGATATCTTTGCGGCATGCTGGACGAAATCATGGGAGAGAAGGTTGGCATCGATATTGAAAACACGGGTCCATATGCATGTAAGAAGAGGATGTATTTCAGGAAATAGAACGGTTCAAAGCGAATGTTTTTATACGAAGCCCATGTGCAGTTATATTTGAAGTGCATGCGAAGTGCATGTACAGTTTTCACTACGGTAAGAAACACACGCCAATTTGAGAATTGGTGCTGTGTACGTAAGAACAAGTAGGGGAAAAAGCCATGTCACAATTATCTGGTACGCCCGTCCTAATTCTAAAGGAGGGCACAAGTCGAACACGCGGAAAGTCCGCGCAATCGAACAATATTATGGCAGGTATCGTCATCTCTGATGCAATCAAGTCAACCCTTGGTCCTCGAGGCATGGATAAGATGCTCGTAGACTCACTGGGAGACGTGACCATTACAAATGACGGTGCAAGCATTCTGAAAGAGATTGATGTCCAGCACCCGGCAGCAAAGATGCTTGTTGAGGTTGCAAAGAGTCAGGATCAGGAGACCGGCGATGGTACAACTACTTCAGTGGTTATCGCAGGTGAGCTCTTGAAAAGAGCCCAGGATCTCCTCGACAAGAAGATCCACCCAACCATTATTGTCGGCGGTTATCAAAAAGCTGCTGAGAAAGCCACAGAGATCTTGAATGAGATCAGCGTTACAATGGTAGGAATGGACAAGAAGATCCTGACCAAGATTGCAGAAACATCAATGAACAGCAAGTCCGTCATGGGTTCAAAGGAACACTTCTCAAAGATTGCAGTTTCAGCCGTTCTCCAGATTGCTGAGGACGTCAATGGTAAATCCAAAGCTGACATCGATATGATCGAGATCATCAAGAAGCAGGGCAAGAGCCTAGAAGAAACTGAACTCATCAACGGTATGGTAATTGACAAGGAGATTGTCCACGCATCCATGCCAAGGAAGGTTACGGACGCAAAGATTGTCTTAATCAATGCAGCTATTGAAATTGAGAAGACCGAGTTCGATGCTGAAATCAAGATTGACAGCCCTGATCAGATCAAGGCATTCCTCGATCAAGAGGAGAATATGCTCAAAGATATGGTCGAGAAGATCACATCCTCTGGAGCAAACGTCTTAGTTTGTCAGAAGGGAATTGATGACGTTGCTCAGCACTTCCTAGCGAAGGCTGGAATCGTCGCCATTCGAAGAGCCAAGAAGAGTACTTTAGAGAAGCTTGCAAAGGCTACTGGTGCACAGATTAACACAAGCCTAGACGAGATTACTGCAGAGTCGATCGGTCATGCAGGCATAGTTGAGGAAGTCAGGATTGGCGATGACAAACTTATCTACGTTAAGGACTGCAAGGATCCCAAAGCAGTATCTATCGTCATTCGTGGCGGTACCGAGCACGTTGTTGATGAGGCAGATAGAGCACTACATGATGCACTCAGTGTTGTCAGGAACGTTGTAGAAGATGGTGATTATGTTGCAGGCGGTGGCTCAGTTGAGGTCGAATTAGCCAAGAGGCTTGAGACCTACGCAGAAACTGTGAAGGGCCGTGAGCAACTAGCTATCGAAGCATTCGCTGAGGCTCTACTCATAGTGCCAAAGACCCTAACCGAGAATGGTGGTCATGACCCCATTGACATTATCACTGAGCTCAACAAGGCACACGCAAGTGCTGCTGGGATATGGTTCGGTGTCAACGTTTTTGAAGGTAAGACCAACGACATGATGAAGGCTGGTGTCATTGAGCCAGTCCGTGTCAAGCATCAGGCAGTACGCTCCGCAGCAGAGGCCGCACAGATGATCCTCAGGATTGACGACGTCATTGCAGCCAAGGCAGGCGCAGCACCCGACATGGGCGGCATGGGTGGTGGAATGCCTGGTGGCATGGGCGGCATGCCCGGCATGATGTAGTAATCTTTGAATATAACACATGGAGCCCTCAGGGCTCCTTTCTTCCTTTTTTCCGGTAATCTTATTTCTCCAAATTGAAACAACATAAAGATGTGTTGCCAATGAAATCTCTGCTGGTTTTGTTTTCTTTTCATCACAAAAATACTGAGAAAATCGCTAACGTCTTTGCAAAAGTTCTTGATGCACAAATAAAAACGCCAAGGCAAATAATCCCTGAAGAGATTCAAGAGTTCAGTCTAGTAGGGTTTGGCTCAGGGATATACGATGCAAAACACCATAGGACTCTGCTGGAGCTTGCCGACAAAATTCCACAGGTCACTGATAGGAAAGCATTCATTTTCTCAACGAGTGCTGTTATGGGAAAAGACAAAGTCTCTGAAGATCACTCGATACTTAGAGAAAAACTGCAAACTAAAGGTTACATGATTGTTGATGAATTTGCTTGTAAAGGGTATAACACTAATAGCTTCTTGAGATATCTTGGGGGAATGAATAAGGGCAGACCAAATGCTGAAGACCTCAAACATGCGGAAGAGTTTGCTCAGAACTTAATACAGAACTTACAAAATTAGCATAGAATTAATTAGAAAGATTACATTACTTGTCTTACTATCTTGATGGAGGAGAATTACGAATGATTAGTCGTGTGTGGCATGGTTGGACGAATCTCGCCGACGCAGATGCCTATGAAGAATTACTACGCACGGAGATATTTTCCAATATCGCGAAACGATTAATTCCGGGTTTCCATGGTATTCACTTACTTCGTCGTGATGTTGAAGATGGCGTAGAGTTTGTGACTATAATGTGGTTTGATACGCTAGATGCGGTACGAGCATTTGCAGGAGAAGAGTATGAAGTTGCTGTTGTGCCACCTGAGGCCAGA
>DAOWDY010000108.1 GCA_030638785.1 Candidatus Thorarchaeota archaeon | reverse complement strand
TCTTCATGGGTACGTATGGAACATTGGGCATCATTACAAAGGTAACACTAAGAGTAGTGCCCAAACTCATGCACAGACCTTTCGCAGCGACATTCAACACAATAGAAGAATTAGTGAATGCGGCTACAAGTATTCTTGAGAAAGCTAATCCGTATCATCTTCGATACATTACCAACACCTATTCATCAAAGTTAGGCTCACTAAGTAGAAGACCAAACGAATATGGCAAGTTCATACTATCTGGATCGCTTTTAGGAACTGTCTATGATGTGGAGGATGGCATTGAAGATATTGAAAGAATAGTCAGAGAGATAGAGGGGAATCTATTAGATGAGGACAGGTGTCAACATTACTGGAAAGAACGCCTGTATCCTCTTCGAATAAAGAGTTTAGGACCTAGCTTAGTTCCAGCGGAAGCCTTGCTCCCTCTGTCAAGTATCACTGACATGTTTTCAGAAACGATAGACTCCATTGGTAGCTCAGGAGTCGGTATTGAAGGGACTATATCTAAAGACAAGATGGCATCATTCCTAGTGTGGATTCTTGATGACGAGAGGAAGGGAATCTCATACACACTTGGTTGGCACCGTTCATTCGATATCGCCAATCTAGCAAAGCATCATGGTGGCAAACCGTATGCTGTTGCTTTATGGAATGTGCCTCACGCAGAAGAATTCTATGGTCATCAGAAACTGAATGTTCTAAGAAAAATCAAGCAAACGATCGACCCCAGAAATCTGATGAATCCAATGAAGGTGTTTGGTGGTAGGGTTTCTGTAGGAAAAGAATCACAGATATTCGGATTTGCAGCCGGATATACTGTAGCCCTGCTAACTCAACTTTTCGGACCAGCACTCCTAGGTCTGACATGGATGTCAGATATGCTTTGGTCGCCGCTATTCACGTCAATCCTGATCCCAATGAGTGCAATCATAGCTCTTCTTGGGGGAATCATAGGGTTTTTCTTTGTGCGTATGCTATCATTGAAAAGAGCAATTACACTTGGTATACCATTGTTGAGGGTCCTTCGTAAGATTCTTCGGCTTTGAGTAGAGTTCGGTTTCCGTTCCGATACCCTAAAATACTGAGGAATGATTGCGAAACGAAACCTCATTGGTTGATATAGCTCGAATTTACGAGTTAATATCAAACATGAAATGCACAGGAGCTCCCAAATTGAAACTAAAGCTTGCTAAACGAGTATTTCTCGTAACCTGCTTTCTGGCACTATTTGTTGCCGGTGGATCTATGGCTTTGGCATTCCCATCAAACGATAATGTTTGTAGTGGATGTCATACCACCACAGACGTGCTTACACTCACATCAAATGCAACAGGAACAGTTGATGCAACAGTTGGCGTCCCCTTTGATCTTGACCTTGATGCTTCAAATGGGGCAGGGTATCTTAAGATTGTCAGTACTTGGTCTAATAATGACCAGTTCTCTTTCTCAATATCCGAGGTCGAGGATGATTCCGGAGATGATACTGATGCTGCAGTCGGAGAGATTGCACTAGTATTGACGATTACTCCTTTGGCAACTGGAACTCATACCATTGAGATCTGGATTGCAGCGGCCAGCCAATTGTCTGCAAATCTCTTAGTAACCGTAGAGGTTGCAGAAAACACGGACACGACAACCACAACAACAACTACTACTACTACACCAACCGAGCCAACTACTGACCCGGTTGAAACATGGACTACATTGATGTATCTTTTCAATGCGATTGCGGCAGTGATGTTAATCATATTCGCGGTCATCATGATCAAGAGGACAAAGTAGGTGATAGATAATGGCGTTACATCCTGTATTCGTACACTTTCACACTGGAATATTAACAGCCACGGCAGCATTGGCAATATTCATGCTCATTATGAGACTAGTATTCAGAGAGGGAATCAGAACCCCGGGGACAAGAATGGCAAAGGTCTTCCACGAGTTCGATATCTTCATCTATTGGGGAAGCATCATCGGATTAATTGGGCTTGTTGCTGGAGCAATCACTGGATTCATGGACTGGCCAATGGAGGCTCTTATTGATGACCCATACATGAGGTTCAAGATTCTATGGTCAGCAGTGACCTCACAAATCTACGTCTTCCTTATCTTCATCAGAACAAAGCTCGGGGATAAGGTCTGGGACTCAACTTCTGGCTTCCTCATCTACGGTATTCTCGTTATTGTTGGAGGTGCTCTGATGATGATCATGGGTGCAATGGGTGGAATAGCAGTTTACAACACATCTATTCTCAGCCCGATTCTTGACTTCCTAGGTCTACCCTGGCCTTGAGAGGAGATTACCACAAATGGGATCCAAAGTATTTGAGAAGCTGAAGAAAGATGCACTGGATGCAGAGACCCTAATCTGTGCAAGATGCGGGTTCTGCACCTTTGTCTGTCCAGCTTATAATGACACACTGTGGGATTCGCAGTCCCCTAGAGGTAAGTTGTATCAACTCAGGGAGCTCATCAAGAACAACAAACCTATCCCTGCGGATTTTGCTGATAGGATCTTCAAGTGCACTCTCTGTGGTGCATGTCAGGAGATTTGTCAGACGAATATCCCACTGCTACGATTTTGGCAACAAATCAGACAAGAAATTAATGAGGTTGGTCACTGGCCTGAGGTCGTGAAATTCTTGGATAATTCAATTCAAGAAAGCAAGAATATCATGGACCTTGATCAAGAGGATAGAACACTCTGGACAGATATGGTCGACGACATTGTCGAAGACAAAATAGGAGTACCTGCTAAAGTTGCATACTTTGCAGGTTGCAATATCTCATTCAAAGGGACACTGGCACCAATAGGTGAAAGTACAGCCAAGCTGTTTGACCATCTCGGAATAGAGTTCACTACTCTTGGAGAAAACGAGTTCTGTTGTGGTAACCCATATTTCGTTGCTGGAGAGTGGGACAAAGCAAAGGAACTCGCAGAGCACCATCTTTCCGAACTAAAACGACTTGGAGTTGAGATGGTAGTCTTCAACTGTCCTGGTTGCCACAGGGCATTCAATGAGGAATATCCCCACATGCTGGGCAGTGAAAGTACTCAGGGAATCGAATTCATCCCGTACTCGGAATTTGTTGTTCGCATGATGAAGGAAGGCAAACTCAAGTTTACACAGGAGTATAATCATGTTGTTTCCTGGCATGATCCATGTGAGCTTGGAAGACATCAGAATATTTACAATGAATCTAGAGAAGTCTTGAATGCAATTCCGGGACTTGAACTACGGGAGATGAAGCATACAAAAAACAAAGCCGACTGTTGTGGAGGTGGAGGTCTCTTGAAGGGTACTAATCCATTGATGTCGGTTCGTATTTCAGAACGTAGAATAGCGTCTGCGGAAAAGACCGGTGCTGATATCCTATCTAGTGAGTGTCCCTCTTGTATGATGTCATTCAATGATGGAATAGAGAGCAAGAATTCTGAGATTAAATTCAAGGACCTTGCTCAGATTGTTGCGGAGGCTCTTGGTCTATAGGGAGTGATTGTTATGCTAAGAGAAAAACAGCTTCAAGCACTCGCAGATATTGTGGGTGAAGATCACTTCTCTGCAGAGGAGTATATGCGCAAGCTATATTCACATGATGTGGGAGCCCTACCCGGTCTCGTAGATGATATCCTGAAGACAAAGGCCGATGCTGTTGCTCAACCGATGTCTTCTGAGATCGTTTCAAACTTGCTCAAGTTTTGTCGCAAAAATAAGATTCCAGTAGTACCTCGAGGTCATGGAACAAGTGGTTATGGAGGCGCCCTGCCTACGAAAGCAGGAGTTTCCATAGAGATGACTCGAATGAATGCAATCTACGACATTGACCATGACACCATGACAATCGAAGTAGGTGCAGGAATCATCTGGAGCAAACTTCTAGAGGACTTGGAAGATGAAGGACTAACTGTTCGTGCATATCCATCAAGCGCACCTTCAAGTACAGTTGGAGGATGGGTTGCTGCTGGGGGTACAGGAATTGGTAGTACAAAGTACGGTGGTGTGAAGGAACAGGTAGTTGACCTAGAGGTAGTTCTGCCGGATGGTCAGATTATCCGTTCAGCAAATCCACCTCAAGAATTTCTAGATTCAATAGAAGATCATGATTACAAGTACCTCGCGAACGAAGATGAGTATCTTTGGGCAATTGGCAAAATTAGTAAGGATATCAATGATATAACAGACCTCTTCGTAGATAGTAACGGAACCTTAGGCGTCATCACAAAAGTTGTCCTAAGGGTTATTCCGCTACAGACTATCAGACCCCTTGTTGCATCGTTCGAGAGGAAGGAACAGATGGTCTGGGCGATGCAAGACTTGATGAAGAAAACAAAGCCCTTCTATCTACATTTTATCACAGATGGATTCTTTGGAATGCTCAAAGAAGTTGGCATGGCCCCTGAGTCCACTCATCCTTGGTTAATCCTCTGCGCTTTCGAAGGATCACAATCAAGCATTGCAGAGGAAGAGAAACTATTCAAAGAGGCCATCGGTGACAACTTTGGAGTAGTGGAGTCAGATCATTTGGGAGAGCATGAGTGGGCTGAACGTTTTTATCCAATGAGGATTAAACGGCTTGGACCTAGTCTAGCTCCTTCAGAAGTCTATGTGCCACTCAAGAACATTGTGTCCTTCATTGAACGTTGTGACAAGCATTTCAAAGGCGAATCATTTGCTTTGGAGGGTGCAGTTACAGATACTGGAGAAGTTGCTGTACTTGCTTGGTTCCTTGATGATGAAAGAAAGACCATATCCTTCCTAATGGGATGGTATAGATCACTTGATTTCATCGAGATGGGATTGAAGGATGGAGGTAGAGCGTATTCTATAGGAATGTGGAATGTAGCTCACTCTCGTTCATTCTACGGTAAACAAGAGCTTGCGAGGATGGCTTCGATCAAACGGAAGACTGATCCAAAGAGATACATGAATCCAACCAAAGTATTTCCGGGTCCTCTTCAGTTGTCATTCAGATTCAATCTACTGATTCTTATCGTAGCTGCTATCGCAGTACCTGTAGTTCTTTGGATAGCGAATATCCTGATAGGAGATCTTCTTTCGCAGTACATTTCATGGCTCTTAGTAACTGACGTTCAGAGTGCAATTCTTGCATTTGGTATCGGTTTGATTATTGGAGTTGCAGCGATAGAGGTTGTAAATTGGGTACCCATCACGTTCATGCTAACAATGGGCAGACCATTCCTGAGACTTGGAAGGAAAATCTTCCACTAGTGTTAGATGGTCCCATTCCTTGGGACCACCCGTCACACTCAAAAGCAGGTCGATTGCGATTGTATTTTTGATAACCAGGTGACACCATTGAGCGAATATGCAGTCGAGGCAGAGAACCTCACTAGAAGGTATGGCTATAGAGTCGCACTCAAGAAAGTTTCTTTCGCTATCGAAAAGAATGGAATTCATGGATTGTTTGGAGCCAATGGTGCAGGGAAGACAACCCTGATGCGTATCATCACAACTCTGTTGAGACCTCATGGGGGGACAATAAAGGTCATGGGCTTTGATCCAGAAGAGGAGGCTGTTGAACTCAGAGGCCTGCTTGGACTGGTAGGGGACAAACCTCTCTTGTATCCGGAATTATCCGGTCGTGAGAATCTCCATTTCTTTGGCAAGTTGTATGGCATAAACAAGGATGAGATAGATGCTAGAGGGGAAGAACTAGCAGAACGCTTTGGGGTTAAGTCCTGGTTAGATGAGCCTACAAAGAATCTTTCCACAGGTTTGCGAAAACGTTTCGACATTGTACGAAGCACCCTCAACAATCCTGAGCTATATCTTCTTGATGAACCCTACGCGGGACTTGATACGGAATCAACGGAATTCTTTTCGGAATTTCTAGAAGAGCACAGAAAGACAAGAACAACAATCCTGACAACACACAACCTTGAGAGAGGGTCAAGTATGTGTGATACATTCCTCACATTGAAGAAAGGAAAGGTTGCAGGACATGGACCGATTGGTCAATTTGATATGAAACTCTAAGGAGGGAAGAAGATGACGTCAGCACTATCAGCAGCTTTCGCAATTGCAAAGAAAGACATCATCACTCAGATCAGAAGACCCTTCGAAGTCTTTGCAATGTTTCTCTTCGCACTCATTGCAGTCTTGGCATTTGCCTTTGGAATGGGTGGTCG
>DAOWDY010000113.1 GCA_030638785.1 Candidatus Thorarchaeota archaeon | reverse complement strand
GTTCAATATCAATACTGAAGAATATCTTCGTTTCTTCTTAGCACTAAGAGTTCCCCCTCTGATTCTTGTCATTTCTTGTGTTATCACTCTCTATCTGCCAGGGTTGTACCTATACCAAATTGAGCGACGAATTGACGTGCATGAGGTTGGTGTTCCCCTTAAGGGAGAATCGGAGGAGAAGATTCAGGAATCCAGGTTCATACAATTATTGGCAGCGTTTCTAGTTATTCTTGCAATTACATTATTGATTCCAAGCGTGATCTCACCTTCTGGAATATCAGGCATCATGGGAATTATATTAGTAGCCCTCATCTTACTCATTGCATCATATTTAGGGTCAAGAGTTGTTCAGCTTTCCGTATCCTCGCTAATCACAAGAATAAGAAATCCGCTAGGTGAGAGAGTCTTATACGTAGTTCAGAGTCTACGGAGAAGGAGAGGGAAATTTGTACCGCTAATGGTTATTCTGACACTTTCTCTTACTAGTGCCACAATGATGTTGATGGAGAGTACAAGCTTTCAGACATCTCTTCAAAATGATGTGATATTCTCTTACGGTGCGGATATTCGGTTGGACTGCTATGTTCCATATCATGTATCAGTGGCGAACGATATCGAAGAGCTAGATGGAGTTAACGCTGTTACTCCAGTCATGAGCCGTCTCATATCATCGGAATCAGATCGATTCTTCTTGCAAGGTATTATTCCAAACAAATACCTTGAGATTGGAACTTTTGGTCTGAATACTTTTCCCAATTCAAATCCAATCGATGCGTTAGGTGCTCTTCACAACGAGGTTGATGGAGTGATTATTTCGGACGCCTATGCAAATCGTCTAAACAAAACAGTTGGTGATGCAATTCGAATACGATTGTTGAACATTCTTCCATACGAATTAAAAATAGTTGCCACAATGACAAGCGCCCCAGGTTTTGGATATTCAAGCCATTATGAATCTACTGAGGATACAATTGCATCCAATCTTGGATTTCAAGTTTCACAAGATGGTTTCATGCTAGTAAATTATGATTTCTTGTCATCAGTCTATGGAGAAAATGATGTAGAGCTCTTTCTTGTTGATGCTGATCTTAATAATGGTTTCAAAGATCTCTGTGCAAATCTCACAGCAGGGTATCGGGTGAACCTAAGGACGCCGCATTGGAATATATTACCTGAAACTGAAATCCTGCTTTATGCTGATGATGGGTCATTCTTCTATTCAACACAAGATCCAATCTATCAGGAGATTCAGAGGTTCATTTCCGGTTTTCAGGGCATCACACTTGTTGGTACCATTGTATGTATCCTGATGGCTCTTGCTGCCGTTAGTATGTTCTTTGGTTCTGCTATCGTTGAAAGGACACCTGAGTATGCTATATTCCGTGCACTTGGAGCAACAGAGAATCAAATCTACACAATGGTGTTCAGCGAGTTTGCAGGACTTGTGTACTCGGCCCTAATCCTTAGTGTTGGATTGGGTGTTATTTTCGGGTTTGTAACAACATTCTTGGTCTTAGGAATCTCTCCTTTTGTACCTATTATGCAAGGAGCAATCATATTTCCTGTTATCCCGATGGTCTTTTTCCTCGCCCTAGAAACGGTGGTCTTGATGGTATCGTGTTACTTTCCCGCAAAGAATGCCGGAAAGGTGAATATGATTGCAGAGCTCAGAAACCTATGACAACTTTAGAAAGTGGTCTTAATATGAGAATAATTCGATACACATTTGGGGTTTGGAGATGTGCATTACCCAATCACTTCTCCATTAGATAGGAGACCTTTCTATGAGAGAATTGAAACCAGATGTTGATATCGAATCAATTACCAATGAATCCACAGCAGAAGATGCGATTATACGATTGTCAGATGCAATCAGGTATCATAACTATCGATACTATGTGCTCGATGATCCTTTAGTTACAGATGCAGAATATGACAAGCTCCTTCTCGTTCTCATCGCATTAGAGGAAAAGTTCCCAACACTACTCCAATCAGACTCTCCTACTCAGAGGGTAGGAATTGAACCAAGGTCTTCCTTGGACAAAGTAACCCATACAATTCCAATGGTGTCTCTAAAAACAGTCTATGACAAGGAAACAGTTCTATCCTTTGATAAAACATGTAAAGCTGAATTGAATAAGAGTAAGGTTGAGTATGTTGCGGAACCCAAGTTTGATGGCCTTGCAGTTGAATTGGAATATGAAAACAGAAAGTTGGTTCTTGCATCAACTAGAGGTGATGGTATCACTGGAGAGGATGTCACAGCTAATATTCGAACGATCCAAGATGTGCCTCTGACCCTTCAAGCCTTTGAGGACGAAAATCCTCCATCACGAATTATTGTTCGTGGAGAGGTGTTCATGGACCTTGAGGACTTCAATAAACTCAATCAAGAAAGAACCAAAAATGAAGAGCCAGCATTTGCAAACCCTCGTAATGCTGCTGCAGGAGCATTACGCCAACTTGACTCCAAGATAACAGCGTCACGACCCCTTAGAATCTATCTCTACGGAGTTGCAGAAATAGAAGGACGAGAGTTCAGCACACAAATGGAAGTAATCAGCTCTCTACAGAAATGGGGTTTAAGAGTCAATTTGGGAATGACACGACTCTGTGATGGAATAGAAGAAGCACTACAATATTATACTGAAGTTGATAGTGAGAGAGATTCTTTACCTTACGAAATTGATGGTGTTGTATTCAAGGTAAACAGTTTATCTGAGCAAGCAAAGCTTGGAATGAGGTCTCGAGACCCACGATGGGCAGTAGCATACAAATTCAAACCTCGGCAAGCCACAACGAAACTTCATTCAATCACTGTGCAGGTTGGACGAACAGGGCGACTGACACCTGTTGCTGAATTAGAACCAGTCAATATTGGGGGTGTAACTGTAGCTAGAGCCTCTCTTCATAATCAGAGCGAAATTGATAGGAAGGACATTAGAATCGGTGATACAGTGATTGTTGAAAGAGCAGGTGATGTTATTCCTCAGGTGGTTAAGCCTGTTGAAGACCTGAGATCTGGGAAAGAAAAAGGATTCAAAATGCCAAAGAAATGCCCTGAGTGTGAATCTCAAATCACAATGAGTCACGATCTCAAATCGTCAATGTGCCTAAATTTGAATTGTCCCGCCCAACTAAGGGGAGGTCTCACTCATCTTGCCTGCAGAGTGGGGATGGATATCGAAGGTCTAGGTCCAAAGAGGGTCAATATGTTGATAGATCATGGTGTTGTAACTGATATCCCCTCACTCTACAAACTGAAGAAAGAGGATTTACTTACCATAGAACGTTTTGGTGAAACTTCAGCTGAATCTCTCATTAAGCAAATTCAAGATAGCAAGACTCAACCTCTAGACCGATTCATCTTTGCACTAGGGATTCCCACTGTAGGTCTTTCTACTGCAAGATTACTGGCAAAAATTTATCCAACTATAGAAATCTTGATGGACGCATCGGAAACTGAGTTGATGGAATTAGATAGTATAGGACCCGAAGTTGCTGGAAACATTTCTCGGTTCTTCTCTTTGGAATCCGTGCGGAATATGATAACTGAGTTACGCGATCTAGGACTGAATATGTCGAGTGACCAAAGTGATCCTGCGACAGAATCTCAACTGACAGGTAAGGTATTCGTTTTTACTGGAAAATTAGAAAATACTACTCGAAGTGATGCCCAAAAGCTTGTGGAGGATCTTGGAGCAAAGGCATCTTCAAGCGTTAGTAAGAAAACAGATTACTTGGTTGCTGGTCCTGGGGCGGGTTCAAAATTTGCAAAAGCAGAGAAATTAGGTATCCATATTCTAACAGAGAAAGAATTTGAAAAAATGATTTCTGATCTATAAAAATTTAGGAGAAGGAGAAAAGATCTTCTTCTCGTTCATCAATTCTATCTTTTCAACTTCACAACTACAGTAATGACGATGATCAAACCAATTGCGGCTATTATTACAACTGGCAAAGGATCAGCATTTCCGGGAGTAGTATCAGTTGGTGTAGAAGTTGGAGTTGTCGGTGTTAATGGTGCATCAAATATAGTGTGACAGACAAAGACATCTCTGCTTCCACCATACTCTTCCTGGTGAGCATCTGCAAGAGGAATTGAACTAGAAGCTGTTCGCCCAGTGATTACGACACTCCCATCAGTGTCAATTGCAATTCCTTCACCAATATCTTCAAGGAGTCCTCCAATCAAACCGGATCTGAGTAGTTCTTGCCCATTAGAGGATATCTCTGAAGCAAAGGCATCAAACCCATTAGTTAGTTCTAAAGAGGCAACATTTGCTGTAGGATAGTTTTCACTGTTCGTTCGACCAACAAGTACAATGTTATCATCAGGAGTAACTCGTGCGTCCCAGCATCTATCGGTTTCATTTCCACCAATGTAACTTAGATACACTAATTCAAAATCAGGGTTTAACTTGAGCACAAAGCTATCTGATGTTCCACCACCGTAAATGGATTGATAGGCGTTAACAGTTTGTAAATCATCAGATTCAGTCATACCTGCAAGGATGTAGTTTCCTTGCCTGTCTACACTGGAACCCGCGCCCATATCTTCACCGCTACCTCCCAAGTAACTGAGATAGATCATTTTCGAACCATTGTTAGCAACCACTGCATAGAAGGCATCAATATCGCCTTCATATGTGTCTTGTAATGCATTGTCTGTGACTGGTAGATTGGAGGACTGTGTCATCCCTGAAATGATGATGTTGTAATCCGAGTCAACAGCAATCGACCAACCTCTGTCATCACCGGAGCCGCCCAGATAGGTGTACATCTGAATCGAACTACCATCAGCACTCATTCTAGCAACGAAAACATCGTTTCCTTGTGGTGTTGATTTGTATGCACCAGCAGTGGCTAGGCCTAGAGAATTTGTCCATCCTCCAAATAGAATATTATCACTAGTATCAAGATGAACGCCGTAAGCCCAATCTTCTCCAGAACCTCCAAAGTATGATGAATAGAGGAGATCTCCATCTGGTGAGAGCTTTACAATGAATCCATCCGTAATCCCAGCGTTGCTGGATTGTAGTGCATCGACTGTAACATGAAAATCAGTACTTCCTGTTACACCAGTTAGAACGATATTGTTGTTTGAGTCAAAGTTGATATTTGTGACATGTTCGTAATCGTTTCCACCTAGATACGTTGCCCAGAGTAATGTGCCATTCTCGTGATATTTACAGACAAAGCCATCCCATGTGCCTCCTCCATATTCAACTTGTAACGCTCCTTCTGTGACTGGCAAGTCTGTGCTTTGCGTCTGACCAATTAGGACAGTGTTCCCATCATTATCAAATCCGACCTTCGTTGCATCTTCTTGGTTAGATCCTCCGAAATAGGTGCAAAAACTGGAATCTGCAGCCAATGTTTTGATATCAATCTGTGAATCGTTATTTGTGATGTTTCCAGTAACTGGTGAAAAACACGTTAGACAAATTAGGATTAGTGATAGGCTCGTGATTATCGATGTCGCTAACCTCATTTTCTCTTGCAAATCTCAACCTCCGATTCAGAGATGCTATGAAAATAACACACGCAGTTTCAATAATAAAGAAACATACTGACGCAATAGCATTTGAATTCGTGATTTCATATGTTTCTAACTAACATCAATGGGTTTTAGAGAGTCAAAGAACTCCTTCTTTGGATGTATTAAACTATCATTGATTCTAGTATCATGTTCATTCCCCTTTACCTAAGTTCTTAGTGAAATCAAGTGAAGGTTGTTCAGGATTATCATGTACATCCGTCATCCAATACAACTCATCACAAAACGCTCCGTGATGTAGAGTCTGTGTACGTCTCAAGAATTTTCGTCCAATATTGTAGCTTGGATGGTCTCCAACATAGCAGGAAGCAAGATATGCGATATCTGGGTCATTCAAATCTTTCAATGCTTCATGAGTGTGGCATTTGTCAAATCTGAATAAGGTCTTATTTTCATCTAATTTTGCTATCACATAGTTGCCCAAACCTATTCTATTCCAACGCTTCATAGCTCCGTCATTGGTTTCTTGCATTGTTGATAGAGGTTCGTTGTTGTCAATCTTCTTTTTTAGTTCCTTTTCGTAGTCTTCATTTTCCTTTCTGAGTCTAAGACCGACCATCTTCTTCCATAGAGATATGCCATCCTTTTTGCCGAGCACATCAATAGTTGCCTTTGTGAGATAATATGAAAGTCTTTCATAGGCTTTGGCGTTATCTAGACTATAGACATCTATCTCTTCATCTACGGGTCTTCGATCTTGACGCAGATTTAGATGAAAACTGGTGAATTGAAAAACTGCGACTCGCAATCCAGGATATTTCTCTAAATGCTCCAAATTCAACATTAGCTCAGGTTTGCTTAACAAGGCTGAATTGACAGAGTACCCTTCTATTTCGTCCTTCAGTCGAATTACTATTGATTTTACATACTCGTCTATGATACTGGGTTGAAGTTCTCTTACATATCCCAAAGTGTTATTGACTTTGACAAGTGCTTCCTTCATACGTGCTCCAAGCATGAACTTCTCTAGGGCTTTAGGATTCCAAGTTTCATGAATTTCAATTTCCATTATTTCTATCCCCTATTTCTTTTCCCCAGAAAACGGCATTATATTATCCATGAATTCCTTTGATGGATGTTCGAGTTTCTTATCGTATCGTATATCATGATAGACCCAATCACAGTAAGGATCACCTTTTGCTATTGTTTGAGACCTCGTCATCACGAAATTCTCATTGAACAATCTAGTAACTTGAAAATCTGCGGAGCATTGCACAGCATGAAGGATGTCTCGGTCTAGGTGACTGATATCTCCAAGAGTTTCAACCTTCTCACAATTGTCGCATCTCAAAATCCAAACTCCGTTCTCAACATTGCTGGAAACTCTTAGTCGTCCTAACGCTCCTAAGTCAATAAATTTGAGAAAGGCATCTCTCATTTCCTCCAAAGTATCAAAATGTGTAAAATTAGGTGAATCATATTTGAGGATATACCGCTCAATTGCTCCTCTATACATCATTCCAGCCTCTTCCTTGCCTATTAATTTTGCAAGGGAAGATACCCATAGATATTCAGCAAAGACTACTGACTGTGTGAATTGTTCAAGAGTAACTTCAATTGCTTCATTCTTATTGAAAACGGCTTCGTTGACTCCCAAGATTTGGGCATAGTATCTTAATTGAAGACTAGCTAGTTCGATTTGATTTCTGAGGTTGCTATAATCTTTGATCATATCCTTAATGGTGTATGTTTCAAAGTCTGTGTAATCTTCTAGAATCAAATCTTCGGTATCCTTGAGCAACAATGATAGAAAATCATAGTAAACCTCAGGTTTTCGTATTAGCAAGTATTCGAAAAAGCAGTTTAATCTTCTAAGAATGAATTCATCTGCCTTTTCGATAGGTTTCATTGATTCCATGATATTCTCTTTTCGCATACCATGTCTGGTAAACTGCATGAAACTTTCTCTCTCCGTTTCGACTAGATTATGGTATACAATATGAACCATTCTGTAATATAAGTACATTCATCAAAGTAATATTGACGATTGGTTTTAATGACAAACTATAAGAAAAGGAATGAAGTAGAGTGCATAAAGCACCCTACTTGTTCTGTACATGTTAAGGAATAGGAGGATCGTTCAGGTATACATTATCACCTTGCCATGG
>DAOWDY010000128.1 GCA_030638785.1 Candidatus Thorarchaeota archaeon | reverse complement strand
TATGTGATTTTCAGACCCTCGAGCTTTCCTTTATGCTCCTCAATGGTCTGCAGGTCTGCCATAATCTGACATGGGTGCAGTAAGTCTGATAATCCATTGATTACAGGAACTGTTCCATACTTAGCTAGGTCAGCAACCTCATCATGTCCAAAGACACGAGCCATAATGACATCACAGTATCTACTAAGGACCTGTGCAGTGTCACCAATGGTTTCACCGCGGCCTAGTTGTGTCCCACTTGGTTGCAAGAATAGTGCGTGTCCTCCAAGCTGGGTCATACCAACTTCAAAAGACACTCGTGTACGAGTGGAGGACTTCATAAAGATCATTGCCAATGATTTGCCCTTGAGAAGCTCATGAGGCTCGCCGCGCTTCTGCTTTCTCTTCAAATCTTGTGCAGTGTCCAATACTTTTCTCAGTTCATGTTTCTCAAAATCCGATAGATCGATAAAATTTCTACCCTTCAGGCTCAAGCTAGTCACCTCTTGCCATTTCTGATTCGAGTTGTTTTCTGCTTCGTAATAAGAATGCCGTTGTAATCAGTCAGCTAGTAAACGTTCGGTGAACCAGTCAGGATCGAAGTGTTGGAGGTCATCGTAGGTCTGACCAACGCCAATATACACAACAGGTCGTCCGGTGACGAAGGTTATTGAGAGTGCTGCACCTCCAGATGGGTCAGCATCTACTTTTGTAAGAATCGCACCATCAATATCAATGGCTTCATGGAATTCCTTGGCCTGAGAGAGGGCATCATTACCCGCTAGTGCATCTCCAATGAAGATCTTGAGATCAGGTTCTGCAATTCTGGCAATCTTCTTCATCTCGTTGATGAGGTTTTTGTTGCTCTGCATTCGCCCAGCAGTATCAATCAATACAACATCGACATTCTTGGCTCGTGCATGTGCCACCGCATCATATGCCACTGCAGCTGCATCTGAACCGTAAGATTGCTTAATCACACGGATACCAAGTGCTTCTGCGTGCTTCTCTAGCTGTTCGATACTTCCTGCTCGATAAGTATCCCCTGCAGCAATTACTATGCTATGGCCTTTATTCTTGAGTATGTGTGCTAGTTTTGCTAGAGTTGTGGTCTTTCCTGTTCCATTTACTCCAACAAACATGATTGTTGTAGGCTCTCCATTTGCCCTTCGTTCAGCAACATAATCCAATATGTCCAGAGGCTTTTGTGGTGTTAAGACCTCACGAACAGATTCAGCTAAGGCTTCTTTGAACAGACGACCGGTCTTCTCAAGCCGTCCAGTTCTTGTTCCAAGTAGTTTCTCCTTGGTGAGGTCACAAATATGTTCAGCAACCTCAACAGCAACATCGTTCTGTATAAGCACAAGTTGTAAGTCCCATACAGCATCTGTGAGATTCTTATCAGTAAGCTCTTTGGTAGTTGCCTTTGTTATTGCGCCATCAAGTGCTCCACGAAGCTTCTCAAACAACGCACTACTCCTCCGGCTTTGGCTGCTGGGGTAATTGTGCGGCCTGTGCCTGAGCGTATATGTTCTGCATCTGGTTCGTAAGCCATTGTGCTCTATTCATTGTCCCATCATATTCTTGGCTAAGAGCGGTTAAGCTAGAATTAAGCTGTTCAATTCTCTCAGTCAAGACCGTCTTGGACTCTTCAAGGGACTGTTCGACTCTAACACCACTTCCGAGGGCTCTAATCACACGGTCGTTAGATAGAATCTGTGCTTCAATGTAAACGGCTCCTCCAACGCTAAAGAGGATTTTCTCGCCTACTTCTTTAGTTTCCAGTTCTTCAAGAACTGCTAGACCTGTTCTGTAACTTGCTAATGTTTCTTGAAACATTCCAATATTGTTCTGCAGTTCGTTGATTTTTCCTTCCAATAGTTTCTGTTCATTCAGAAGCTGCTGAACTGGATTTTCTGCCATTAGATTTCGCTCTCCAGACCCAGCATCTTTCTGAGATCGAGATTCTTTACATCTTCAGGTTTGATTTCCTTGATTTCTGCGAATTTGATGTATTTCCTACCCACTTTATGACGACTACCAAGCTCGGAGTAGATTTTCTCTCGAACATGTTCTTCTTTTGGAGCAAGAAGTTCTCTGGAGAACTTGAAGACTCTTTTTAGTTTGGTAAACTCGCCAGTTGCTAGCCAGATCTTTGAGCTCATTCATCCTTCACCTTTTCAATTAATCATACAAATCCTAGCACTTGTGAAATGTGTGCTAGTTCCACACCAGTAGTGTCTGAACCTGCTATCATTCCATCGACATTGGCCAGTACGCCAAGGCTGGTGTATGGACTGCCTCTGTTCACGGTTCCAACTTCGACTTCTACTTTTAACAACTGTGATACTCTCTCAATTTCATCAACAGATGCCATCGGATGTACTACAGCTCCATTGTTGGTGGCCACCATGTTTGCACCTACGATGGGTAATTTTGCGATGGTACTTGGAACAACTTCGACACCTAGGACGTCTGCAATCTTCTCGCGGGATACTTTATCAAACTCTGGATGGCAGATTGCTCCGTTATCATTTGTAATGATGATATTACCAAGAGCAGTCATCTTGTTATCGATCCAATCAACAGGAACCTCAGCACTCTGCCTGATGGTTTCTAATTCATCATCACTAGTTGTGTAGGGAACAACTATACCATTCGAGTTGGCTGCTATGACTAACCCAACGGTGTCCATTGTGGCGATAGTTGATTGAACAAGCGGGAGATTGAATGTTCTCTCAATGGCATCAAGGTCCTTCGAAGACATCCTGGGACTAACAAATACGAAGCGGTCAGTGACTACTCCGAATGCTCCCACGTTGATATCGCCCTCGAAGTTGGTTCGGGCGATTGTCGTTGATCATCCCTCCGCCAAATATACGCGCACAAGATTCTCGTCATTCTTGGTCGCTCTGATTCTAATCCTGCGAGGGGGTTTTTGTATTCCCCTTGACCAGATGAGTTCGTTGACTTCTGGTTGGATTAGTAACTCTTCTGGCTTCATGTGCCTGGTGACAAACTTCTGCAGGATTCGCACCGCGCGATTTGCTCGACGCAGTCTGCTACCTGTCCAGTATGCCTTCCTAAGGGGCACAGTGTAGATGCGCTCGTCAATAATCTCTTCTTCAGGAATATCCTCTGCGGGAGCTTCCTCAGGCGCTTCAGTCTTTTCTTCCTTGTCTTCAGTAGGTTCTTCCTCTTCTACAGCCTCTTCAATTTCTTCTGGCTCTTCAATCACTTCGAGCTCTGGTTCCTTAGTATCAGCCTTTTTCTTCTTAGAGGGCTTAGGTTCAGCTTTCTTCTTAGGGGTCTTTGTGTCAGCCTTTTTCTTAGAGGGCTTTGCGTCAGCCTTCTTATCAGTGGTTTTTGCCTCGGCTTTCTTCTTAGAGGGCTTCGCATCAGCTTTCTTCTTGGAAGTCTTTGCCTCAGCTTTTTTCTTAGCAGTCTTTGCAGGAGCTTTCTTCTTCTCTGACACTAATCTTCACCTACTAACTATAGCTTCAACTTGGTCTGGCGCCAGTTTCGCTGCGCAGGATTCCTTCGAACCTTACCGCTAGTCTTTACAACTACCCAAGTGGGAACTGAACTATTACTCTTCATAGCGGCTGCCAACCTGAGTTTCTTACCAAGGTACTTGTTTCTTGCCATTTTTCTTCACCTATCGCAGCTAATTATCTGAACGTTACCTTTCGTTCTCGCTCTCTCCCCTGTAGTTGTTGGAGGAGCGCTTTCAATTGTTCATCGGAAACTTGTTCTTTCAGTCTGCCAGAGCTAGCCAGCTGAATGAGTTGCATCTCAATCTGCTCGGCCAGTTGTGGCTTGACCATCCTAATGTTTGAGAGGCGTGAACGCGCCTCGGGAGTGAGAATCTTTCGAAGTATGGTCTCCTTTTGGGCCTGTACATCTGACGCTTGTTGTTCTGCTACCTGTTCCTGAGCAGCCTGCTGTTGTAACTCGGCAAGCTTTCTCTGACGGATAGCTTCAAGCTCATCATCACTCACAATGATCACCTGATTGTCATTAATTAGGAATATTTCTCAAGTTCTGGTATTGCCTTCTCAAGTTCCTGCTTCAGGGTTGCAGAAAACTTGTCCATGTAGGACCTGCCAACGCTGGTCATCTCCCTTCCCTTATTGCCTCGCTTAATGACAAAACCAGCTCTCTCCAGCTGTTGAAGAACAGTTCTTACGACTGCGCCGCTTCCTTTCTGGAATCTATTTGGCTTGGTACCTCGCCTCTTACGGCCACCGTACACAATCCTCAACCTCTCAGTTCCAATTGGACCCTTGAGATAGATCTTCCTGAGGACGCTTGCACATCGGGTGTACCACCAATCCGGATCGTCAGGAGCTCTCTCCTTATGAGTACCGGTCTTGACGTACAGAGCCCAATCTGGAGCCTCAACCCCATTTCGATTCTTCAGGTCCTGCGCGAGGCGCCGTATCAGGATGCTGGCTGGAATGTCATAAACTGTGGGCATGTGTTATTCACCATTTCTGTTCAAAGGAAGGAACCACACCTAAAGTCGGCCGATTGCCTACCTCAGAAGGCTGGCAACACCGACAAGAGTGTCCATAAAAGATTATCGTTAGAACCTGAATAGGAAAAGTGCTCTCTAAGGCATCGAGAGAGGTTTTCCTCGCGCTCATTTTCTCTTGAAGATGATCGCGGTGTTTCCGCGCACTCCTGCAAGTCCTGCTCCACACTTTTTGCAAAGATCTTCAAAGATTCCATGCTTGGAGTGTTTGTCAGCACCAGTGCTTCTAAGAAGTTTCACTTTCAAGTATTTGTGTTTCTTTACAAGTCGCTTGGCCTCAGTGATAGTACCCTCTGAGAGACCTCCCTTGCCTATCTGTAGCAAGACTGGTTCGTTCCATGCATTAGAAACTCTCTCTGAGTTTGGCTGAGACTTCGACATTGTGAATCATCGATTCGCCAGAGAGTTAGTTAATCAAGATTGTCGTATGACCGGAAATCTACGTATTGTACCGCAGTTAAGACACGTCACTGACACATGTTTTGATCTATTATTGCGTACTCTCATTCTGCAGTTTCTTCCTGGCACAAACACAATACCACAGCTCTTGCATATCTGTCTGGAGATTTCATTAGGGAGTTTCATTCTCGCCTTTTGGGCAATCTGTCCTGCACTGCTCATCCAGGCTCTCGCGCGTTCAGGTCTTGTTGCAGCTTCATCTCTAGATTGAGTCCAGAGTCTATCAATTCGACCTTGTGCAAGTTTCCTGACTTGCTTCTTAGGAGCCCTTCTTCTTGCCAATAGTTCCGACCTGATTCATTGGGGCAATTCATATGGCTTAAATTGTTCGTCACGACACAGAATTCGGGTCTAACCGATGTTACATGTCATTCTCCTTGAAGCCGCATTAGAATTGATTCCTCCAGAACTGTCAGCGCTGAAACAAATTCAGAAACATGCCAGCAAGCGAAATAAGAAACCAAATGAGATTCTTCTTGATCAATCGAATCATGGAAGATCCATGACACGTCTTGAAGATGGCGACCGAAGAGGACGACCTGATATTGTTCTATTCAGTCTTCAATCTCTTCTTGAGACCCCCCTCTGCAAGGCAGGTTCGTTATCAATTCATATACACCTTCAGGATGGCAGGATTGTTGAAGTAAATCCCACGGTACGACTCCCACGCAATCATGACCGTTTTGTTGGTTTGATGGAACAACTCTTACTGAAAGGACAAGTTCCACCTACTGGTGACCCTCTTCTAAGAATAAGCAATGATTCATTGAGTGAACTTATTTCAACCCTCAAAGGGTCATCGTCAGATGCACTAACTTTACTGGCTGTAGAGGGTGGTAAAAAGTCAAATATGAAATCCCTTATTGAAACATTTCCTTCTGATATGGATATTCCTGTGATTTTGGGTGTTGGAGCATTCCCACATGGTGATTTTCAAGGAAATGTGAGAGATGTTTTTGAAACGCATATCGAATTAGATCGTGATGTGATGATGGCGTGGCACGTATGTTCAGAGATCCTCTGGGCTTATTCACTCAAACATGAGGTCATCGCAAAACGTTACTCGGACGCATAGGTCCTCTCCAATATGCTTAAATCAATTCTACCAGTTGCTGAAAAACTTGAAGCGGCCATAGTCTAGCCTGGTTAGGATCGTAGCCTTCCAAGCTACTGAGCCGGGTTCAAATCCCGGTGGCCGCACCATCCTCTACTTTTCTATCCAGTTTCAGAAATCAAATGCTCCATTTGTCTGCGAGCCTCTTGGTCTTCTGGAGCAAGCATCAGATACTCACTATAGTATCTTGTAGCCTGATTTGTCCTTCCCAACTTTTCAGAGCTGATAGCGGCATAATAGAGCGCTCTCTTGTGACCTGGCATGTGCTCAAGCACTGTTTCAAATTTCCTCAGAGCGTCTTCATATTTCCCATGACCGAAATCTCCTGCAGCTCTTTGAAGTAAAACCTCACTCTCTTGATAAAGCCCGAAACGACCTTTGTACTTGTAAAGACCCATCCCTTCCTTTATCCCATATACTACAATAGGTACAAAGAAGCCCAATAGAAACGCGGTGATATCATCAAAAGAAACGTAACCCCATCTTGCTAGAGCAACTAAAGTCAATCCGCAAAGAGTGCTATTGGTGAGATACCATCCAGCAGCCCATTTTCGGTCTGCGTACACCTTGTGCGCTATCTCTCTCAATTTCACTAAATCCACCACAATCATGCTTCATTAACACCTACTATAAGCAGCATTTTCAAGGCGGGAAACACCGAAAAATCGAGTCCAGTAGCATAATCCTTTTGTTCTATCCCTCAAGATTCTTCGCTTGCAGAGAGTCACAGATACAAAGCGACTCACAATGACCCGTCATGAAATGGTGTGACAATTCTATGGACACGCTTAGACATAAGGGAGTTCTTGTACTCAAACCTCCCGACCTTCCTCCATTCGAAATCACAATTCGAGCCAACCTAGTTCAGTTAACTCCATCGCAAAGTGAGATGGCTGTTGCGTGGGTCAAGAAACTAGGAACTCCCTATGTTGAAGATGCGGTATTTGAAAAGAACTTCATGATGGATTTCAGTAAGGCCTTGAAAATCAAACCGCGATTGAAGGCTGTAGACATCGATTTCTCTTCTGTCATTGAGTACGTTGAGAACGAACGAGCTCGCAAAGAGGCAATGACTAAGGAAGAGAAGAAAGCCGCTCGGGAAGAGAGGAAAGCCGAACGAGAAGCCCTGAAAGAGGAATATGGATTTGCTCTAGTCGATGGAGAGCGAATGGAACTCGGATCCTACCAAACTGAACCCTCTGGTATCTTCATGGGCAGAGGCGAACACCCACTTCGTGGACGATGGAAACATGGGGCAACTCATAGGGATATCACATTAAATCTAGACTCTGAAGCTCCAATCCCTGAAGGTGACTGGGGTAAGCTAATCTGGGCAGACGATTGTATGTGGATTGCAAAATGGACAGATGAGCTAACATCCAGTACAAAATATCTCTGGTTACACGACAGCACTCCAATAAAGCAGGAACGCGAGGCTGCTAAGTTTAACAAAGCCCTGATGGTGGAGAAGCAAATTGTAGAGATCAGGGCTCATATCATGGAAGGAATTCAATCAGAGAATCCCAAAAGGCGCGCGATAGCAGCTGCATGCTATCTTATTGATTCACTCAGTCTAAGGGTAGGTGATGAAAAAGACCCTGAAGAGGCTGACACCGTTGGTGCAACAACTCTCAGAGCTGAACATCTGAAGTTCAGGAATGATTCTATTGTTTTTGACTTTCTCGGGAAAGACAGTGTGCGCTGGCACAAGGAGCTTGACACAACCCCCGATATATACAGGGTCTTAGAGGAGCTTCACAATGGGGCAGTAGACCGTCTTGAATCCTTCAAATCCAGAAGCAGCAGAAAGACTGCAGCAGATCCTAAGAAAGCCGCACAAATCTTCTCATCAATCAATAGCACCCATGTGAATCGCTTCTTCGGAGAAGCAATGCCCGGATTGACTGCAAAGATGTTCCGAACCTATCATGCTTCTATGATCATGCGAGAGGAGTTAAAGAAGAGCAAGGCACGTAAAGTTGACCCTGACTTCATCAAGAAAGCAGCTATGAAGCGAGCCAACTTAGAGGTCGCCCGCATCATGAATCACACGAAACAGGCTCCCAAAGGATGGCAAAATAGTGAGAATCGGTACAAGGAACGAATTGTGAAGGCTAATCGGAAGATCGAGAAGGTCAAGGTCTTAGTAAACGATCGACGGAAGAAACTTAGAACTGTCAAGAAGAAAGAATCTGTTGTACAAAAGAAGCAGCAAGAATCAATCAAGCGCCAAAAAGAGCTTTTAGAGAAATACTGGCAATCAGTACTTTCATGGCGTGAGAAGCGCAACAATGCAAAAGTG
>DAOWDY010000075.1 GCA_030638785.1 Candidatus Thorarchaeota archaeon | reverse complement strand
TCCTGTCCCGAAACCGCTCTCTCTAACGATGCTTGACACATCATCAGTAATATCCTGCATATCGCAATTTCCATGAGTTTCTAAAGTGAGAGTAGAGTGATGTGTACCCACAATGATTCACCTGTTCGACTGAACAACTAGATGACAGGGGATTCTTTCTTTTAAGCTCTAAGCATCAATATGCTCCGTATTTTTCGGAGCCTTGCTTTATCAGAGTACGCAGCCTATGGCGTCTATCTAGAAGTTCATCCTCTCTCTCTTGAAGCGCAAGTAATGCAGCAATATATTTGTCCTTCTGGATTGAGTACAAAACTGCCATCGTTGAGAGCATTTCTTCATCTCGTGCCATACGGGAGATTTCATCCATATCTTTTACAATACGATTGAGTTTTCGTTTGTTCCCTTTTCTCTTGTATGTGAAGATGGTTTCATACACTGTGAAGAGGTCTTCAAACGCCTCTTTTGATTCTCCAGCATCCTTGAAACCTTGCGCCGATTTTTCAAGAAGCTCCGTTGCACGCTCTCGAGTTTCCTGCTGGTCAATGTGTAGAGCCTCACGTCCAGCTGTGCGAGTCCAGAATGTGGATAGCTCGAATATTTCAAGTTCTTCGTAATATTTGGCAGCCTCTTCAGCTTTTTCACTAGCAATCCAATGAAATGATTCTTTTCGCTCTATGTTTCCTTGGCTTCCTGCACATTCAGCAGCTTTTGTATAGAATCGAGAGCTCTCTTCAGGACTCCCTGATGCAGCATTAGTATCTGCAAGTTGAATATAGAGTTCAACTGCTTTCTCTCGATGTTCTCTGGCTTCATCTTCCCGTTCAGCTTCACTAAGAACAGATGCAGCAGATTCCAGAGAGAGTGCCTGAAGCTCCTTGTGTCCGGATGACTCTTCCTTCTTAGCCTCGTTCAAATAATACTGAATAACATCTTTGTATATCTCATCAGCCTCGTAAACACTACCCCATTTCTTCAAACACATAGCACGGTAACGGAAGTAGGTCTTTTCGGAGTCTATGTCATTTTCTTCGACTGCAATCTTTGCTAGTTCAGCAAAGAGCTCGTTTGCTCTCTTGAAAGCCCATTTTGCCTTCATTGGACTATTGACTTCGGTGAACATATCTCCTGCCTTGACTAGTAGAGGTGCAACTACTTCCGGTTTACCTTCCATCTTAAGATATGCATCTGCGGCCTTGAACATGGCCTGATTTCTAGCACTAGTAAGTCTTTCAAACTTGTAGACCTCTTGTGCAGCATCGTAGATATTACCTGCTTTCTCAAAGAGATTTATCCCTTCATAAAATTCTCCAGCATCCATCATCAATTTGGCAGCTTCCACAAACTCATCCTTTGCCTGCATTATTTGGGCTATCTCTGCAAGGGCATTCCCCGCCTCAAGGGGATCATTCTTTTCTTTAGAAACATCTGCCCATTTGTGTGCAACTCGGATAGCTCGATCATTGATTCTTGCGCCAAGTTCTTCATCATCTAAAGAGTAATAGATCCGACTTATTTTCTTCAGAAGACCAACAGTTACTCTTAGGTTTCCTTCTTCTTCTTTGTTATCCGCCAAGATCTCGAGTGAATCAACTGCTTTCAGGGTAATAGAGTCCTTCTTTTCTTCATCCGCATAATCGACAGCTCGGAAGAAGAAATCAGCAGCTCTTCCAAGTTCGTTCGCATCATATGCTATCTCTGCTGCGAGTATATTAAGACGAACAATCTCTGGATGAAACTCCTCTGTTCCTTCACGCATATACATGAGTGCGGCTTTCTCTATGTATCCTAAACATTCATCGAGACGGTAGAGGTCTCGTGCAAGGAGACCTGCTTTTTCAAAGATACGGGATGCGTTCTCATGCACTCGTTGAGCTGCAAAACTTTCAGCAACCTGAGAGAGAAGCTTCAAACCCAATTCTTTCTCACCATCCTTGATGGCTTGCATTGCGTTCTGAAGCATTTCTTTGTCGGTTACCAATTGCTGTCACCTAACCTAATAACCCTGAAAGAGTATACCTCTTCTCTAATGATAATACCTCATATTGGTTGTCATTATGTACTCTCAGTGTTTCTTCCAGCGCAGAAAGTTCATATAGCATTCAAGGGAATCTCTTGTAGGTAAAGGGAAGTCCATTGATTAACGGACACACAATAAGGGTGGGGCTGATTGGCACTGGTAATATCGGAAAGACTCACCTTATCGGAATCGCGTCACTGAAAGAAGCGGGCCTTCTGGATGTTGAAATAGTTGCACTATGTGATACGAATGAGGACGCTCTGAATTCAGCAGCAGAACTTTTCGAAGTTGACACTCTTTATGAAGACTACAACGACTTGGTCAATGATGAGCGGGTCGATGTGGTGTATGTATGCACACCGACCAACAAGCATATGGATATGGTAAAAGCCGCTGCTCGTGCAAAGAAACAGGTTTTCTGCGAAAAGCCATTGGCGCATAGCTGCCCACAAGCTAGGAATCTAGTGGCTGTCACACAAGATGAGGGAGTGAATGCTGCAGTTGGTCTTGTTCTGCGGTATGATCAATTCCTGCTTTTTGCAAAGAAATTACTAGAAGAGCATGATTTTGGAAGACCTATGCTGGCTCATATTCGGGACGATCAGCGATTTCCAGTTGATTATGCCTATTATAGCAAGTGGCGCGGTGAAAAGTTACTTGCTGGTGGTGGCACTCTAATTGAACACAGCATACATGATATCGATGTCTTGCATTGGTTCTTTGGAGATATCGAGAGTGTGTATGCTATAGTTTCACATTTCACTGGGAGGGAAGTTGAGGATCATGCATCCTTGATGATGAAACACAAAGATGGTACAATTAGTACCCTGGATTCAATATGGCATTGGGTAGAACGCCCTAATGAGAGGTCGATTGAATTCTTCTTTGAGAAGGGATACATCGGGGTCCGGCTTGAATCTGGTAAGAGGTACTTGGAATATCAACTGAAGGGAGAAGAACCAGTAAGGATTTGGCAGGAGAATGCAGACATTGCTCTAATAGAGCATTTAGGACTTCACTCTCGGAATATGTCCCCTGAGGCTGCAGAAACAATCACGTCTGTTGGAACCGAAAGATTTTCAGCCCTCAATTTTGCATTCCTTTCGGCACTTCAGTCAGATAGTGAAGTATCACCAAATTTCATGGATGCAGTTGCAGCGCATAAGATAGTCGATGCCGCCTATGAATCTGCAAACAAGAACCGCCAGGTAGATCTTCTTTAGCTGCAAAGACAGGCTTAAGTGTCCATCAACAAGAGGCAGGTCGGCCATGAAACCTATTCAGATTGAAGATGCAGATCCCTCTCATTATGATGCTATCATTGCAGGAGGCGGTGCTGGAGGTCTCCTAACAGGACTAGCTTTGACTGCTGAAGGTAAACGAGTCCTCATTATTGAGAAAGCGGATCGGTTAGGTGGAGTATGGCATAGCTATTGGGTTGATGGATATCGAGTTGACAATGGATTACATGTTATCACCAGAGTGAAACACGGTGCATTTGCAAGATTCATGCGTAATCATCTGACTCCTCCTCCTGAATTTGTTCTCCATGAAGGTTGGCAATTCAGAGTCCATGACAAGGTGGGTACGATTCCTTCTAGCGTTGGAGAAACCTTGCGTTGGCCTCTGACAGGTTTGAGAGGCCGTCTTGGTCTTATGAAAATCGGTGCTAAGATTAAGACTATGAAACTGGAAGAGATGAAGACATACAAGGATATCTCCTTCCTTGAGTTTATGCAATCCCGGGGTGCCACAAATCAGGTCATGCTTGACGTAATGCAGAGTGCAATCTATATGGCTGCTGGAGTTGGTATTGACAAAGCTTCAGCGTATGAATCACTTCGAACATTGAAGGATACAGATAAGGAATCTGGGAAACTCAAATCTGCTGTGAAACTAATCTTCGGCAGTGAAGGAGATTATGACGAAGGGTACGTCATCGGGGGAATGGAGGGTCTCATCGAACGAGTGATAGAAGCCATCAATGGTGATTATATTCTAAATGCTCCAGTTGAAGCAATCCATGAATCTGAAGAGCAGGTAACAGGCATTACTGCTTCAAGTAGAACCTTTGACCATTCTCTCATTATTAGTAATATCCCTCTTTGGGCAATGGATAAGATTGTTCAAACTGATTCTACTCTTATATCACAGTTCTTTGAAAGCAATAGTAAGATGGTGCCTACGCATGGACTTACTATGTGGCTCGGTTTAGACAAAGTAATGATTGGGGATCGAAAGAACCGCGTTCTTGTACATCCCAATCCTAATCGTTGGATTGTATCTATCTCAAGTTTTGATCCATCATGCGCCCCCGAAGGGAAGGAACTTGTCGCAATAGCAATGTTACCGATTCCTGGAAAGAGTGTGGACGAGCAGGTTCAGGTCATGAAGAGTAATGGTCTTGAGAAATACTATCCTAATCTTCTCGACCACGTAGAGATGGAACACATTCAGACTTCCTATGCCACACGAGCTCAACTTATTCCCGGACAAACAGATCTTGACCGTCCCGGTCCAGGCACACCCATAAAAGGATTGTATCTGTTGGGACTGACACTGCTGGATCTGGAGTAGGACTCCAACAAGCAGCAAATTCAGCTGAAGGGGCTCTCAAAGCCCTAAAAGAGGATAATCTTCTTTAGTTATACAACCATGGAGGAACTAGTAATTGGAATTTTCTGAATCATCGACTGAACCCCTTGACACTGAAACCACGAAAAACTCCAGAAATTTCATTTTTCTTGGGATACTGACACTCCTCACAATAACTGGAGCAGCAGTACTTCATGTAAATCAACCGGAATTTATTCTTGATAGATTCAGTGGCATTTCAGAATTCGAATACACTCTGTTCGATAGTGTCCTATATCTGTCATATCTCATTGTGGGTATTGTTACAGGTGCTCTCTCTGATCGCTGGAAGAAACGCCGAATCTTTGTCTTGACAGGTACAATTGGCTCCATCGTATTCTACATGCTACTGACTACAACACTATCATACCCACTTCTCTTGGTGTACAGATTCATCCAGGGTTCGTTCACAGTTATGATTTGGCAGACCCTTATGACACTAGCAATTGATTTTGCAGATTCAGAAAGCAGAGGGAAGAGTATGGGTATCTTCGGTGCATTCCTGGCCATTGGGATGGGATTGGGACCAGCTCTTGGCGGAGTCATTGCTTCGTATAGTGTATTTGCACCCTACTATTTCGCATCAATTCTAAACGTAGTTGTTCTTGCTCTAGCAGTGATAGCACTAAAGGAACCTGCACTACCGAAGAGTAGACCGAGTCTAGTTCAGAGTTTATCCATTGTGAGAAGAGAACCTGGCCTTATTGTACCTGGTTTATTCAATTTCATAGATCGATTGCATATTGGATTCATTCTCACCGCTCTTCCGCTCTTCCTATCAGTTGTACTTGGACTATCTGAGTCTCTTCGTGGACTCTCACTAGCAATATTTGCAATGCCTTTCATCATTCTTCAGTATCCAATGGGCAAATTGTCGGACAGGTATGGAAGATATATTCCACTAGTTGTGGGGAGTATCTTCTTTGGCCTTGCAATGGCAACAGTTGGCTATTTTGGAGCAATAAGCTTCACTTCACTTCTCATTGTTCTTGTCATTCTGGGAATTTTTGCTGGAGTAACTGCACCTGCATCTATGGCTCTAGTAGGTGACATTGTTTCTCAAGAAGATTCAGCAATGGGAATGGGTATCTTCAATTTCTTAGGTAATCTAGGAATCACAATTGGACCAATAGTTTTTGGTGTACTGATACTCGTTTCCGACTTTGTCATTGCTTTCATAGTTGCAGGACTATTGGAAATTGTGGTCCTTGCTGTGAATGTAATTTTGATTCGAATCCTAATTCCTAAAGAGGGTGATGGGCTAACTCAGACTTGAGTTCTATCGTTTAGTGGCTTTTAGTGAGAACATGAATGGTACGAACTCCTTACCCTCAGGAAGCACCCAGCGACCCTCATCATTCTCTTCCAGAAAGGTCAGTGCCTTGTAAGTCGTAAATGGAAATTCGTTAAAGAACTCAATTCGTAATCCTACTCTTGTGAGTGAATTGATGATTCTGGAAATGCTGTGATTCCATTCATAGGCTCTCTTGGCGTCCATCTTCTTTTTTGAGTCTGTGTAAGTGGTATCAGATACGTAGGTCATAGGTTCTGAACCATGGAAGTAAGGATATCGTACCTTGAGGATAGGCTCCTCTGTTTCATCGTTGAAAATCGCGGCAAAACTATGAAATTCACGAATATAGAAGACACCACCGGGTTTGAGGAAATGATCAATTATTTCGCCCCACTTCTCTAGATCATTCAACCACATTATCACTCCCCCGGAAGTGAATACAATGTCGAATTTCTGGTCAAGATGCTCTCGTAGGTCGTAGATATTCGCCTGAACGAACTTAGCATTAAGATTGGCTTCCTTTGCAATAGAACGTGCCAAGTCTATCGCCTCTCCGGAAAAATCAACTCCGACCACATCAGCCCCCAATCTCTCCCAACACATGGTGTCTAATCCAAAATGACATTGTAGATGCAAGAGGGATTTGCCAGAAACATCTCCCAGTTCTTCTAACTCAATAGGATCCAGAGTAGATTCGCCCTTCATGAAACCCTTTACATTGTAGAATTCTGAATCCTTGTGAACGTCTACCTTGTCATCCCACACGTCCTTATTGGCATCGAAGAACTTGTTCATTATGAATCACACTCGAGAGCACTTCCAAATTTGTATCTCTGAAAGAACTATCGGTTTCTGCCAATTGTGGTAAGAACGAAACAGTTTTGTTACACAAATGTCGGGCTGGGGTTGACCAAACGGTCAGGTTCTCTGAGGAGTCAGTACAAATGTCGATGATTGAGATTCGATGGCACGGTCGCGGTGGGCAGGGCGGCGTAACTTCTGCCGAGCTTTTAGCAAAGGCTGCATTTCTTGATGGATACAAGGGCGTTCAGGCTTTCCCATACTTTGGTGCAGAGAGACGTGGTGCACCAGTAAAGGCATTCACAAGGATTTCTGATAAGGAGATCAATGTTCGAAGCCAGATTTATGAGCCTGACATCGTGGCAATCATGGACCCTGGTATTGTAGACCTAATTGACCCCACTGAGGGAATTAAAGAGGAAGGAATCATCATCATCAATACCACCAAAAAACCGTCAGATTTCGATTATGGTAGCGCAAAGGTCTGGACCTATGATGGTACAGGAATTGCTCTCAGTTTTGGTCTACTCGTTGCTGGTCTTCCAGTAGTAAACACAACAATGCTTGGGGCATTCGCCAAAGCAACTGGACTTGTAAAGCTTGAGACCGTTCAGGACGTCATCAAGGAGAAATGGTCCGGTAAAGTCGGAGAGAAAAACGCTGCAGGTGCAAAGGAAGCGTATGATACCTGTACTGACAAGTAGCTCTCTTTTTGGTTAGATGTTTGAAGAGGATGCCAGCATAAGGCATTCCTCTACAAATCAGATTTCTATGCAAACATTCTTTCGTAGCCTTTACGAGCTACTTGACCTCGCCTCATCCCTTCAACGGTTTCAGCTACTTCACCCATCTGCTCTCTTATCTTATCTCCACTCTCTTGAAGTTGTTCGAGCTTTACTCCAACCTTGTAGAGTCGATTGAGAGCTGAAAGGAGCTTGACTGCCCCCTCGGGGTCTGGGATCATAATGATTGCTGGAGTCAGAAGGGCCAACCCAACCATTGACCTGCAGAGAGTTTCTGAGAGAATTGAACCAGCAATTCCTGTGATTATCCCCTTTTGCAGCATTTCCATTTCATTATCTGCTTCAAGGTCCTTGAGTTTCTCTTCTTCTGATGCATACAACACCTTACGGTCAACGGGAAGTCCCTGTACAGGAATTCCATCAAGAACCACTACTTCTTTTACACCAATAGAAGTTGCCCAGTCTAAAAGTATCGAGCTCACATGATACATTCCCTCTTCAGCAACCGGCAACTCAGTGGTCACAACTAGCAAGTTGTGTTCCTCACTAGCATAAATCCGGAATGGATGCCTCAATCTTCCATCTATGAAGACCGCAGCAGATGGCATATACTTGGACCTAATATGCGCAATTTC
>DAOWDY010000079.1 GCA_030638785.1 Candidatus Thorarchaeota archaeon | reverse complement strand
AGAATTCTTTCGAGTTCTCAAACCAGGTGGGTCCTTGCTTATTGCAACACCTGATATCGAGGCTACCTTCAAACAATTTCTAGAATCAGGTGAGCAGAAGAGAAAGTATCTAATGAATTGGATATTCGGTTTAGATCAACCTGGAATGAATCATAGGTATGCCTTTCCACCTGATTTACTGAACCGCCTCTTGAAGGATACAGGTTTTGAAAATATCCAGATTGCGAGATTTTGCAAGGAGGGTATTCATCCAGAAATTCGAGTGAAGGCTAAGAAGCCAGAGAATGCCCCAGTAAAACAAGTGATTGCACAGTTTAGAAGAGAGCTGGTTCATGGTAACGTTGTTGATTTAGAGGATCAAGTTATGGCACTCGGACTTGAGGAAGGTATAGAGCCTGTTGTTAGCAGTTTGGAGAAAATTCTGCATGATACAAAGTGGGCTCTCTTTATTGACCTTCTTGCTGAAGTATGTGTATGTAGTCCTGCAACCGCTTATGCACTACTTGATACACTTCGGGCGAATGACTTCTTTTCTAACACTTTACTGGATCCACTTGGTGAAGTTGTTCTGAAGCTGAAAGAACTAGAGATGCCACAAATTTTGATGTATATGATAGAAAGGTATCCTAGAGATGATATGAGCACTCGTGAGGTCTTTGAGGTAGTACGAGATTTGGGGGTCAAGAGTGTGCTGAAAGCATTTTCCCAGGAAAAAACGGAGGCTACACTTCAATCCCTAGAAAAAACAAGAATAGATGTCAAGATGCCTCTGGAGATAGACCTCTTCTCATCAGATATCCCATCACTACTTGCTAGAAAACTCATATCAATGGGAATCCATGAGTTCGCTAACGATTTTCTTGTCGATTGCACACTCTCATTTGGTAGAGCTGTTCGACTAGACAGAGATAGTCTTCTTGCACAATGGAATCTAGCTCGCGCTCTCTATCTCACTGATGAAGTATCTTTTGTTAATGCATATGTCAGATGCAGGAAACTTGCAGGGAATTATTCCAAATATCAAGAAAAAACAATCAATGAAAGGTTGGATAAGGACCTGGAATTCATTCAATCAGATAACGGGGAGAAAATCAATCGTCCCATATACAGAATAGAATTGTAGGATGAATATGTCCATTTCATCCACCCTACGAATTCATTATTCAGAAATTCAAAGCTTCTTTGCAACTAATGCTGCAAGATCAGCTAATCTGGCGGAGTAACCCGCCTCATTATCGTACCAGCCCATAACTTTGACCATTCCACTCTGAGTATAGGTAAGCAGTGAATCAAATATGCATGAGTGGGGGTCTCCAATATAATCTGACGAAACAAGTGGGAGTTCTGTGTACTTCAGGTAACCTTTCAGATCACCCTCAGCTGCTTTTTTGAATGCGCCATTGACTTCGTCCTTGGATGCTTTCTTCTCGAGATTGACCACGAGATCAACAATGGACACATCCATCACTGGTACTCTGAATGCCATACCATTGAGCTTACCTGCTGCATTCGGGTAGACAAGACCGATTGCTTTTGTTGCTCCAGTGGTGGTTGGCACAATATTCCATGTTGCTGCTCTGGCTCTTCTGATATCTCGATGTTGCATGTCCAAGATTCTCTGATCATTAGTGACGGAGTGAATAGTGGTCATTAGACCTGATTCTATTCCAAATCCTTCGTCGAGTACCTTCACCATCGGTGCAAGGCAATTTGTTGTACACGATGCATTAGAGATCACATGATGTTTGTCTGGATCATACTCTTTCTCGTTGACACCAAGAACAGTTGTGAACATCTCGCTCTTTCCAGGAGCACTAAGAATCACTTTCTTTGCTCCTGCCTGAATATGCTTCTCAGCATCTTCCCTTTTTCTGAAGAAACCTGTACATTCGATTACAATATCGACACCAAGATCCTTCCATGGTAACTTTGCTGGGTCACGTTCTGATAGTACTTTGACATCCTTGCCATTTACAAGAAAACCATTATCCTGTATCTCTACAGTCCCATCGAACTCACCCATTACAGTGTCATACTTGAGCAAATGACCAAGAGTAGCTGCATCACTCAAATCGTTTACTGCTACAATATCATAGCCGCTCTGTTTCAGAGCCGCTCTCATTGTAATTCGTCCTATTCTTCCAAAACCGTTGATACCAACTCGAACTGTCAACACATCGCACCTCGAACGCTGATTCTCAAGAACACAATCTCATTCGCTTCGCTTTATATTTTGTCCAACATACTCAATCAGATTTCTATTTGTCATTGATTCTTATTTGATAATGTTTTATGCTAAAGGCATTGTCAAAAGAATCACACATTCCCAAATCATTATTTGATGACTGACTACCTTTTCAGATGATTGACTTTGGATGTGTATCAATGAGCGACCATGATGAAACTCTCTGTGAAATCTTTGAACATAGTACTATAGATGAGATGCGGGAACGAGTAAAGGATCCAAAGTGGATATGCAAAGGATGCGGTCGGGCAGCAAATAAGAAAGAATACCTCTGCGAGCCCGTTGAGCTATAGCATACGCCTTTATTGCATGGTGTTTCCAGAGGGTGATGTTGAATCACCTCATTCGCGGTATTAGGTGAAAACGATGCTTGATGATGTATTATCATATCTTGAATCGAATCTAGCGAACTCTCTTAGCGACCTCAAGGAGGTCTTGCGATTACCTTCAGTTGCTGCAAAGGGGGAGAACATGGAAGAGACCGCACAATGGGTAGCGGACCATCTAGATGAGCTTGGTTTAGAATCCAAGATTCACAAGACTTCTGGTCAGCCTGTGGTTACCGGACATATAGATGTCGGTGCAAAGAGAACTCTGATGTTCTATGACCACTATGACGTGCAACCTGCAGAACCATTCGATCTATGGGAATCGCCTCCCTTTGAGCCAACCGAGAGAGATGGTCGACTCTATGCACGAGGTGTTGCTGATAACAAAGGTGACACAGTATCTCGTTTATGGACGATTAAGGCATTCCTGGAAACTGGTACCGATTTACCAGTCAATATCAAGTTCGTCGTAGAAGGCGAAGAAGAAGTAGGCAGCCCGACAATGCCTGAGTTTGTCAAAGATAACAAGGATTTTCTCAAAGCGGATGGTGGGATCTGGGAATTCGGTGGCTCTGGAATTGATGGAATACAGGAGGCATGGTTAGGTCTCAAGGGTCTCTTATACGTACAATTAGAGGTCGAGCGGTTGACGATGGATGCCCATTCAGCATACGCTTGTATTCTTCCATCTGCTCCTTACCAATTGGTCTGGGCACTGAGCTCTCT
Organism: Candidatus Thorarchaeota archaeon; assembly: GCA_030638785.1. GTDB lineage: Archaea > Asgardarchaeota > Thorarchaeia > Thorarchaeales > Thorarchaeaceae > MP5-2226. The sequence continues at coordinate 741 of DAOWDY010000079.1, read as the reverse complement.
AAAAGACTCTGATAGCAGAATCAAAATTGACGGATTCTACGACGATATGAAGCAGTTGAGCGAATCTGACCTAAAGGCAATCGCTAAAGTCGATTTGCATGAAACTGAAGTGAAAGATCACTATGGAATCCAACACTTTCTCAATGAACTGAAAGATGACGCTCTCAAAGAAGCCTACTACAACGCTCCTACCTGCAATATAGCTGGAATTGAATCTGGATGGCAGGGAATGGGCTCGAAAACAGTTCTTCCTGCAAAGGCAATGGCTAAGCTGGACTTTCGTTTAGTTGAAACCATGGACCCTGAAGACATCAAGAACAAGCTTAGACGCCACCTCGACAATAATGGGTTTGAGGATGTCAAGATTGCATGGTATGATGGATACCCCGCAGCCAAGACACCTGTAGATCATCCATTTGTTGATGTTGTGAACAAAGCAAACAAAATTGTGTTCGGTCATGATCTAGTGGTTCATACAACCAGTCCTGGCTCAGGACCTCTGTATCTCTTCACTGATTCTGTCCCAATGGTTTCAATTGGATGTGGTGATTTCGATTCTAGAGCTCATTCTCCAAATGAGAGCATCATTATTGACAACTACCTGCTTACGATGAAACGAGTTGCTGTTGTTATGGATGAGATGAGTCGTTGGTGAGTCCCATACCAAGTGTACGAGCCATCACAATCTATGTTAACGATATGGAGAAAGCTATCGAGTTCTATAGGGACACTATGGGATTT
>DAOWDY010000040.1 GCA_030638785.1 Candidatus Thorarchaeota archaeon | reverse complement strand
CCTACCTCGCGGTCTTGACCCTTATTGGACGTGGAGCAAGGTATGGATACGAAATCAATACTCTCATTGAACAACATGGATACAGAGAGTGGGTAGAAATGCGCTTCTCTTCCGTGTACAATGCACTCAAGGAACTGGAAGATAGAGGACTGGTCAAGGGGATCAAAGAGAACTCATCATTGAAGACGTCTCGTAAGATGTATACCCTCACTCGAAGAGGTAGGAATGTCTTAAGGAAACAGATCTACTTGTGTCTGAGTGCACCTCCCCGTGCTAAGACATTGTTCGATCTCGGTTTATCTGCGATGAGTTTACTCACCAAGTCGGATGTTCTCATGGCACTGAATGATTACAAGACACATCTTGAGAGCAACTTGGCGTTTCTCTACGACCAAGTTGATGGCCTGAAGAACATTGATCGTTACAAGTCAGAAGAACCAGAACGTAGGGTTGGTAGAACTAAGGTAACTGAATTTGATGGAGCTGATGAGATTGAGGTTGTCTTAGCGCTCTTTGATCGTCCAGCTCGTGCAGTTCAGAGTCAATTGAAGTGGCTCACTGAATTCATCCAACTGGTGGAGATTGGTGAGGGATTCAAATTCAAGACGACGAAATAGGAGAGTTTCACAATGGGTTCAGATGAATTAGTTGGAGTGAACGATGAGAGAATAATATTGGATTTTAACCATCTACCTGGTGGACGTAACTGCATGACCAGTTCTCTATGGAAACTTCTCAATCATACTGGCTACAAGATTAGCGAGGAGATGCTGGTAGGCATTGCTTCTGGTCTGGGATTTATCTACTGGAAGATGAAACAGATGACTGTCCCCTTTGTTGGAGGGATGAACGGCGGCAAATTTCCGACAATTCTTGGATTAGCAGTGGATCGACTTGGTGGTAGCTGGGACGTTCTGAAGTCCGCTTCAATGAAGAAGGCTCACCTGCAGATGAAGGAAGTCCTTCATAGTGATCAACCTGCCCTGGTTTGTGCTGACATCGGAATGTTGGACTATCTCTCTCTTGGAGGTGACGACCATTTCGGAATGCACACAATCCTCGTGTATGGTATCGATGAACCGGAGAATGAAGCATATATTTCAGACCGCTTCTCTACTCCGATAACAATCCCTCTCTCGAAACTTCAAGCTGCACGAGGTTCTAAGTATCATCCATTCCCCGCTGTAAACAAGATGATGACGGTCACAATGCCTGAGACACCTACTGTCCTCTCTGAGATTATCCCTATGGCAATCCAAGAAAACACTTCATTCATGCTTGAACCCCCAATCAAGAATATGGGCTTGAAGGGATTCCTCAAGTGGCAAGACGAACTTGGTAAGTACACAAAGTTTCTGACAAAACCAAGTGAGCTTGTCCAAGCGTTAACTGAACATTATGTGTATATCGAGGTCGGAGGAAGTGGTGGAGCCTTATTTCGAAGAATGTATTCAGATTTTCTTAGTGAATCGGCAGACATTATGAAAGATGCAACTCTCAGGCAGCTTAGCAGAGATTATTCTGAGATATCAGATGTTTGGAGTGAAATTGCAATTCACATTCTACCTGAAGATGAGCCATCTCTTGCGGAGATAAGAAAAATCCTCTGGCAGAATAATGTGGATCTTGAGAAGGATGGAGTCAATGCTTTTGATAAGGTAGGAGAGAGAACGAAAAGACTTCAGGTTCTCTATAAAGAAGCAGAAAAAGAAGTTTCTAGGTTCGATGAATTCCTTCCACCAATACAGGAATTGCTGAAGGAAGTACATTCTCTAGAGGTATCAGCAATGCAATCTCTTGATACATGGGCAAATGCACATTAAGACCCGCGAAAGGGTTAAGAAGTTTCAACGCAGTATTATCATAATACGCCTGTTAGGATGAATTTGAGATGATATCTATTTCAGCTGCATTTGTATTGGTTCTCCTGTTGGCTCTGATTCTGCCAACCGTAGTATGTGGGAAGAAGAGTTCAGGAACAGTTGTCAGTAGTGCAAAGAAAACTGACACGAATGGTATCGAGAAAGAAGAAGCCGCCGAAGAGTCCGAGGATTCTGATGAGCCAACACATAGTGAAGAATAGTACATTCAAGATTTCATTACTGGCAGAGGACAATCTCTGTCAGTCCCTTTTCATTTTGTTTCTTAATTTTGCTTCTAAAGTTTCATCAAGTTTGAAACACCAACCGCGACCGGTCGAATCCCATTCGTCCATTTTCATTTGAAAATTCATTAACCGAAATATGACATGAAATGAAATCTAGTCGGAAACTATCTTTTCAGATTGGAACTAGTAAGGAGTGGTCATTTCTCTCAGAGTATATATTAGTAGGTGTTCTCATGAATGGTCTTTACCACTTCCAATGGCTATTGGAATTGTTTGGGAGAGAATCTATAGCATGTGTCACTGTTTTACCTTCCTGATAGTTTCAGGTGCAGTTGAACGAAGGGCTAGGGCTCTCTTGCATATTGATTATTCAATTATTCTCAAATTGTCGCGCTCAGATATTCGGAGGATGATGTAGGTGAAGAATAGAAGACTGCTTGTGCAGAAAGTGATTGTTTCAATTATCTTAGGGATGCTTTTATGTTCGGCATTAATGTTTACAGCATCCGCAAGTACGATACATGAAACTGAAGAAAAGGCTCCTAGAGAGCCTACAATTTTCCGTGTGGTGATCATGTATGATCCGAACTCGCCTGAGATTTGTGATATTATTAGGGATATTCAGAAACCTCTGTATTCGCATGGTGTTAATGTTCGTGCTGTAGAAGCGAATTCTCCGGTACACCTAGAACACCTTGCCTCAGCAACAATGACTGACGAAATCATCTATATTTTTCAAAGCAATTTACAGGGTATAATGGTTGGTGATGAGTATCTGGACTGGAGGATGGTTGCAAGTATTGTCGAAACAAATCCTTACAAACAGCATGTCTTTGGTATTGGGAATGCAGAGATGATGCTCGAATATCTTGAAGATACCGATAATCTCTACTTAGAAGAATCCGATGTGGTTGACCTCCGAATCACAGTTCTGCATGCTTTGCTAACGACAGCTGAAATCCTCTTAGATTCACCCGATGATACTATCACTGAGCGGGGTGTTAATCTACGAACATGGATTGTTCAGAACTTTACTGATGACATTAATGAGATAATTTCCAAGGGAATGATTCCAGACACCTACACTGGAGAGCGTGTTCCTGTACCATTAAAAGATCCTGCATTTACAGAATCTTGGATTGAAGAAGAAAGGCAATATGATGATAGTGGTGAAGAACTTCAACCTGTCATGCGAGCAGGACATGTTGAGGCTCAAGAAGAAAACTACATTGGGCTCAGAGAGATGAGTCCATCAAGTGGTGTTGGTGGTTCTATCGGATGGATTTTAGATGCACTTCTGAACGTCATTACTGGTAATGGTTTTGAGGACCTAGAGCTCCATGTTGACGCTGCCTCCACAATTATGGGCAAAATCGATGATAAAATAAATGAAAGCATCTACAAGGTGATTGATTTCTTCAACGAAACCGGTATTTATGTCAACAGAGCGAATTTCTCTGACGGCGTTCCACTCCTCCGAGGTGGAGACATGCTCCGCCTGTGGACCTACACTGACCAGGTTATCCTAGATGCTTGGTATGACCTAGATGACTGGATCAGTACATACATCGAACGCTTGGTTGCTACTCCCGTTCAGTTTGAACTCAAAGGACTTACACCAGTCTTTCTCATGAGACTGGGTACACCTCTGAACCTTGGTTCTAGTTTTGCCAGCTTTGGTATCGTTCTACGAATCAAACTCGTTCCAGAGTTCCAGTTGGACAAGACTCTGTTTGAGGAGTTCTTGATTGACGCGGTACTTGGGGAGGGGAACTTCACTAATACTCTAGCAACGCAGGATGTTACAACAGCGTTCGCACAAGTTCGCAGATTCATCGATGTCGTTCCAATCATGGATATTGACCTTGGTGTTTGTGCGTTCCTACCTTCAAAGAGCTCATGGGCATCAGCTCTACTTGGTGGTTTTTCGCTGGACTTCTTTGGAAGTGCTCACTTCCAGCTAGCATTCCCTCCGATTGACAATAGCGAAACTGATCGTGGTTTCATCGAAGTTCGTGAGTGGGGCTTCTACTTTGAACTGGATGCTTCCTTAACTCTATCAATTCTTGATTTTCTAGCTCCAGGAGCAAGTGCTGCAATTGGCACTATATTAGAGTGGGTGGACGCATTACTTAAAGCGAACGTAATCCTGACGCTTTCAGTCGAATTTGAGATAAGTAAAAAGTATCAAGGACAGGGTCTCCCTTCACTCTCAACATTCTTGCTTGACATAGTTATCGCCATAACCCTTGACATACAGATTTTGATTTGCGTTTTCAAAGGAACGTTTAGCGTAGGTCTTCTATTCACGCAAACTTCCGGAATGCTCGAAGAAGCCGCTCCGACAATGGCTCTTGCTGATGAGAGTATAACGCCGGGCGCCAAGTTCTTCCCAGCCGCTACCTCGACTTCTGAGGTAGGAGCATATCTTACACTCTATTGCTCACTTTACTTAGGTATTGACCTCTGGTTTGTGGAATTCGGAACGCATTTCGGCGGACCGTGGACGGATACGTGGGAGATATACCATGACACGAGTTCATCTGAATACGGAACTGAGTCTGCAGATTTGACAGACGACGATCGTGATGGTCTTCCAAATGACTTTGAAATTCGTATGAACACACTCTTTGGTGGTACTTATCTTAATCCCGCTTCCGCTGATACAGATTCAGACGGCATCTCAGATAGCATGGAGTTAATTCTCAACTCATACCCGCATATCGCGGATACGGATGAAGATGGCTTGGATGACGGGGACGAATTGTTCATCTGGATGACCGAGCTTCTCCTTCCAGATACAGATTATGATGGGCTTACCGATTATGAGGAATGTATCATATATGGAACCAATCCTCACGAATTGGACACTGATGGAGATCTATTGAGCGATTTCCATGAAGTAAATACCACCTATGATGTAAGTCACACTTACGGTACCTATGGTTCTGTGGAAGGTGTGGAGATCGGTGGTGTTGTCTATACAGACAAAACAGATCCACTAAATCCTGACACCGATAACGATGGATTGATCGATGGTATTGAGTGGGACAATGGCGTCGAATTCATGAATGCTTCAATGGTTAATTCCTCGGACTATGTCTACTTCCAGTGGACCCATCCGCTTGATTCAGACACAGATGACGATTCGGTGCGATGGAATTGGGAAACTGATCATTATTATCCTGATTTCACTGCATTCTACATGGATCTGAATGATGGCATAGAGGTTTTTGGTTTCTACGCAACGATTCCTGATATTGAAGGATATCCCATAGTCCACTTCCTTCATACTAACCCTTGCGACCCAGATACAGACAGGGATTCTGCTGATCCTCCCCCACCATATCAATACATGACTGATGCGTACGAACTAATCAGACTGCCATTTCCAACAGATCCAACTGATGGTGACACAGATGACGATCTTTTGATGGACGGGTACGAATTGATTGGAATAGGTGGCTCAGGAACTGACGCATTAAACCCGGATACAGACAACGATGGTCTCCCCGACTACCTTGACTGGATGCTTCCAACAAATCCACGAGATCCAGACACCGACGACGACATGGTCACAGATGGTGATGAGTATCTGGTATATGGAACCGATCCTATCCGAAACGATACAGACGCTGACGGATTAACTGATGGCGAAGAATTGTTCTACTTCTATTGCAACCCGAACATCCGTGATTCAGACGCAGACGGTTTGACTGACGGCGAGGAGATATTGATGTATCTTACTGATCCTCTCGTGAACGATACAGATCATGATGGATTAAGTGACGGCTATGAAGTATTTGTATCACACACAGATCCCCGTTTGTTTGACACCGACGATGACAGACTTGGAGACGGAGAAGAATTACTGATTTACAATTCCAATCCACTCGATTGGGATACAGATCATGATTCGTTCGACTATCCGAACGCGACTCATGCAATGACCCTACCTCTGGGAGACGGTGATGAAGTACTAGACTATGGTACTTCACCTATCACAATCGATACCGATCATGATGGTCTAACTGACTCACAGGAGATCTACCTTGCTATGGGTTGGCCCGGACACGATCCTATCCCACTAAACCCATTAAGCAATGATACGGACGGAGATTTCTTGCTTGACGGTGAAGAGATGATCATAGAGAATATCTCGATCATTAATTATCCGTACGAGGGTCTTATCATTACTCTGCGATGGGGTTCATGTCCTGTTCTGAACGATACGGACGGCGACGGTTTGATAGATTCTCTCGAAGTAGCAAACTCCACGAGACCCGATGATTGGGACACCGACGATGATTCGCTGAGCGACGGAGAAGAGATGTTATATTTGGGAACGAACCCATTATCAAATGATACGGACGGCGACGAAATTCCGGATGGGATAGAGGTTTGGAATAACACGGATCCCTTAGACAATACGTCGTTGTTGTTGTTACTAGCGACGTTTGCTTTGGCGGACTATGTTTCTGCTGACAATCCTAATAGTGCGTTCTTCGGAACGTCTGCGACGGATTCAGACACGGACGACGATCTGTTACCAGATGGTCTCGAACTGATGTATGGTACGGACCCTCTGAATCCAGACGATAATAACAACGGTATCCTTGACGGGTACGAGTTTGATTTGGACGGAGACGGATTAAGTGATGGAGAAGAATTCTATATCATAAAGACGTGGATGACTCCGTTACCGATATCAGATAACGGCACATGGACCGGAGATCCGGGTGGGTTCGATAACGCTGATTCCGATTTAGACGGCATCGATGATGGAACAGAGGTTCATACATACGGCAGCGACCCAACAAACTCAGACACCGATGGCGATGGTATACCTGATGGAGAAGAGGCTGGTTTCGCTGGAGGAATCCTTGTTCCAGTAACTGAAGGATTCCCCTCATGGTCACTTCTGGTAATAGGTGGTGCAGTTGGTATAATCGCTGGTATCATTCTACCTCCAACTCTGAGATTCTTCAATAGAAAGATCAGAGGAGATAGTAAACCGAAGAAGAAGACTAAGAAATCAACAAAGAGCAAGTCAAAGAAGGAGGCTGGTAAGAAATGAAACGCACAAGCATGAAACTTATGGTATTTGCATTGGGAGCCTTGTTACTTCTTTCAATGGCACCTCAGGCATTACCTAATTTCACACAGGGTGTGGAATATCAAGAAATCGGTAATCTTGATGATTCAATCGACGAGTCTCTCTTGAACTTGAATCTGAATGGTGATTTCAATTTGACAAATGACTATCAGCAGTTCTGGGAACCCAATAATATTCAGGGTTCATCTCGAGCTGTTGCGGTTTCAGAGAGTAACAACTTCATGGCTACTTCTGGTGGTTGGATGAATGATGCAGAATTGCACATCTATCGCTGGTTCGAACCCACCTTGGAATACGTTCATGTGTGGGAAAGCGGCGATGGTGAGTTTGGTGGTGACATCACAGATCTCGAATTCATGGACAGCGATAGCAATGGTCGTCTTGAGATTGTTGCAGGTTGTCAGGATGGAATGATATACATCTATGAAGCAATGGGCATTGAGGATGACACATTTTCAGAACTTGAAGAATGTAATATCTTTGTGCAAGTTTGGACTAGCGGGTTCATTATGGACCAGCAGGTCTGGGATATTGAACTAAACGATATCGACCACGATGGACAAACAGAGATCATTGCTGCAAACTGGGATCACAAAGTGTGGGTGTTTGATTACATCGACCACTCTTCATGGCCTTACTGCCAGGAAGAGCATTGGATTCACTTTGAGCCAGTTTGGAACAGTGGAGATGTCATTTCTGATAGGGTCAATTCTGTCGTTATAGGTGACACTGACCGAGATATGAAGTCCGAGATCATAGCAGGAAGTCAAGATGGAAAGGTGTATATCTTTGAAGAGAAACCTTGTCTCCATCATGATTACAATCTCATCTGGACAAGTGGTGATGCAATCTGGCGTCCAATAAATGCGATTGCTTATTCTGAGAATTTTGACTCAGACGTATTTGGAGAGTTTGCTGTATCTGCTTATGGACAGGGTGTCTATGTATTCCACTATGATTGGGAAACTGAAGATTACTATGTCAAGAAGCTAAACCGTGAGCCCGAATTGTGGGAGAAAGGTGCTACAGTTCTAACTCCTCCAGTCTATACTGGATACGAAGTTGATCCTTATGTTGATAGGAAGGACTATGGTTGGGGTGATCAGGGCATTTCAGAATTTGGCACAATCCCCTACCCATGGAGTACTCCCGAAATAGGAGGAGCCTCTGCATTAGGCGGTCCTCCTGATTTGGAAGTAACCGACTTTGGTGCGACTGAACAGCTTGGTCCTCTATTTACATGGGATTACGAGGAAGGAGCGGCTCCTGGTGAGATACAGTTTCCATACGGTATGGCTGTTGCGCCAGATGGTTCCGTTTTTGTTGCTGAATACCTTAATGATAGAATAACAAAACTCGATGCAGAGGGGAACTTCGTATTGACCATCGGTGTTTCAGGAAATGAAACAGGTGAGCTTAACGGTCCTATTGGAGTTGAAGTAGACGAAGATGGAATGCTCTATGTTGCTGATGCACTTAACTCCAGAATCCAGAAATTCACACCTGAAGGTGATTTCATTGCATCTTGGGGTGAAAATGGAAGTGCAGTTGGACAGTTCTATTATCCATATGATCTAGAGGTTGGACCAACAGGAGAACTCTTTGTACTTGATACTGGAAACGAGCGAATAATTGTTATGGATCGCTACAACGGAACCATCTACGATGAAATAGTCGGAGCTGGTAGTACTGAACTTACTACTCCAGTAGGTATCTCAATTGGCCCCCTAGGCAATATCTATGTTACAGATACTGGAAATAGCAGAGTGATTGTATTCAAACGCAATGGAGCATATGTGGACCAATGGGGAAGCACCGGAGTAGGGGATGGACAATTTTCTTCACCTTCATTTTCCACTATTACAGCTGATGGAATGCTATATGTGAGTGATTCCAATAACCATCGAGTTCAGAAGTTCACATTAGATGGGCTATATGTATCACAATTTGGAAGTCCCGGTACTGGTCCTGGTCAATTTGCAGGGTCAATGGGTATCGACTTTGATCATCGAGGTCTAGTCAAAGTAGTCGATGTTGGGAATGAGAGAATTCACACTTTCGGTGTACTCGATTACTATCTTGAGGATATCATTGGTACCAACTATGGTCCAGACGGAGGATTGGCATATCCCTTTGATGTTGGTCAAGATCCTGATGGCAACATATACGTTGCAGATTATTTAGGCGGTGTAATTGTCAAATATGCAGAAGATGGAACATATCTGATGAATTGGTCCCTTCCAGGAGGAGGTAACCCCCTGGTTGTTCATGTGGACGACAATGGTGAGATATTTCTATCCGATTACACAGGAGATCGTATTCACGTTACTGATTACGAAGGTAATCTCATCCGAGCATTTGGTTCACCTGGATCGAATCCTGGTGAGTTCGATGATATTTATGACATGAATACATACGGTAACCTACTCTTCACTACCGAGTATGGTAATGATAGGGTCCAAGTATTTGACAAAAATGGAACCTTCCTGTATACGTGGGGTTCTGCTGGGTCTGGTGATGGACAATTCCTTGATGCCTATGGAATTGATTTCGGTCCAGATGGCATGGTATACGTTGCAGACTATGGTAACAACCGAATTCAGAGATTCTACCTCAATGGTACGTACGATTTTGAATTTGCAGTACCCGGTGATCAACCACAGGGACTAGCTTTTGATAATGATGGATTATTGCATTGTGCTCAAGGCACTGATGGAATAAGGACCTTCACTATTGACGGAACTGAGGTTGGACATACGAGTTATGATAAATTCTACAACTATAAAGAGTCATTCGAGTGGGGCACGCTTCATATGATGACTCTTGCAAATGATGGGGACCTGCTTGTTACAAGTACAGTCCTGAGCCGTGTTGTAAAGGTGTCATTTGATTTAGGGTTGGATGAAATATCTGAAGCTGTTGTTGACTTTGGTGAATACGAAGAATTCACTGGAGATGCAACTCCAGCATTTGATGTTATAGTTTACATGCCACTCTATAATCCTGACCGAGTAGGATTTGAGATATCAATATCTCAGGATGGTCTTAAGTTCGTGAGAATACCGTTCAATCACACGGTTGCATACAACAACGGAGGAAAGTATGAGCTACGTTGCGATGTAGATTACACTCTTCGAACGATGGGATGGACGAATGCGCGCTACATGAGAATAGGTGTCAAAGCTGGTCTCTCTGTAGGTATTGACGCTGTAGAGGTTGTAGTAGATAGACCCATTGAATCAACAACTTGTATGATTGCTGGAAAGATTACGTATCCGCTCTTGTGGGGAGATTATGACACAATCATAATGGGAACTGTTGACGGACAAATATTGGCCTACGACATTGGATATGAGGATACTTACGGCTTGTATACCATCTTCGAGAGCTATTCTGATACACCCAAATTCACACTTGACTCAACTATACGGGATATCGTACAGCTTGATGGACGAGGACGAATGCCAACATGGAGAGGTGCTGGAGTTCTACTTGCAGGTGCCGATGTAACGGGAGTTAACTTTGAGAGGTTCTCAAGCTACGCTCTGTTCGATCCAGATTGGGATGGGGACTTGGATATAGCTGCAATCGTGCAGACCACCGGATTCCCATTGCTTCTGTATTATGAAAATCAGGGTGATGACGACAGCCCATTTTATGTAAGAGATGTTGGTTTCTTCGATACTAATGTTGCAGTGGGCAACCTTGAAACACTAGCTCTGGTTACGAATGCCTCTATCGCTGTGGCTGATGTAACTGGCAATGGCTATGATGATATCATTCTTACATGGAACTTTGCTAATGTCTTGAATGAAATAAGATTCCTTGAACGAACAGGTGCGCCAATGGTCTGGACACTCTGGGATACTACGACAACAAACAGCGAGTTCTTCTGGGTACGTCCAGTAGTCGAAGGTTCTGATGTCATTCCTCGATTCTCGTTCCATGATATGGATTACGATGGAGATTTGGACCTCACTGTAGGATGTGAGGATTTGTACTACTTCATACAGGATAGTTCTGATACTCAAAGTTACTTCTCATTCAATCGACGAGACTACTACTACGAAGATATCAATACTGATCAGATCGATGATATGGTCTTCGGAAAGGTTGGTTTCCACGACTATGATTTCGATATGACCGTTGATATCACAGTTTCTCACGGATGGGAGAATTTCTCATACTACGGGGCTGATCCAGAGGCTTCTATGTTAACCTATTACGAGAATCAGGGGACCCAATTGAATCCTGAATGGCAGAAAAATCGTAGGATCTATGAACCTGATCTGCGAGGAACTCCATTAAATCCAGAGCGGGGAACAGTTGAACCACAGATGCTCGACTTCAATGACGATGATGTTCTTGATATCGTTTTGATGCGAGAACTCGACATCTTCAGGATGGAAGCACGTCTGGACCACGATTCGTTCCTTGTTACCTCGAATCCTTATCTTCATATGATTGAGGTGGAAAAGGTAGGAACTGATCTTGGATTCGAAATTCATGACTCATGGGACAATAGTGAGAAGTTCGATGATTGGTCACTAACTGTAGAAATTGCAGATACCGATCAGGATGGCCTCAATGAAGTCATTGTTGGCTCTATGGATCAGAATATCTACACATTCGAGCAGGTCGCGAACAATACCTATCGAAGAGCTTGGCGCTCTCCGGACTTCTATTCATTACGAAGCGATGGTAAGAACACACATACCTTCTGGGATGACGTAGAATCAATGGCCGTTGGCGACCAAGACCTTGATGGAAAACAAGAGATTCTCGTTGTTGCAGGAGTTGAAGTTTTCGTATTTGAAAACGTAGCGAACGATGTCTATGAATTAGTTTGGAAAGCATATTGGCTTGATTGGGGAATCCCAATGGGTCAAGTAACTCACTATGTACCTCCAAATGTACACAATCTTGACGTTGTCGGAGTTGACACGGATCTTGATAAGGATGGTAAACCTGAAATCATCGTAGGCGGTGAAAACCTCATACTAGTCTATGAGAATGTTGGTGACAACAATTACACTGCTGTTTGGGGTGCTGAATTTAATTCACACGAAGGTGGAGAACCACACATCAAGGCCGTACATACTGGTGACTTTGATAATGACGGTACTAGAGACATAGCAGTTGTTGGTTCTGACTATAAATTTGACATGTTTGGTAATATTGAGAATGAGGATGGTTGGCTTCACATCTTTGAAAACAAAGATGATACGGACAACTATTACGAAACGAAGTATAACTATGTCGACTACAACAAAGGTGCACATTGCATAGATGTTGCGGATCATGATTTAGATGCACAGGATGAACTCTATGTTGGTTTCGATTGGGGAATCCAGGTGTTCATACCAAATGCTGTGGATTCATACGACGACGTCCAGACTATTCCAACTGTGAATGCTACATACGCTATTCATGTCGGTAATACTGATGGTGATAGTTGGTTTGAGCTCATAGCTGGAATCGGCCCATACCTTGCTGTATTTGAACAGAATGACACCTATGCTCGTTCTGCACATGAATATGATATGGTTTGGAACACAACAGAACTCCGCGATGATATCACAGACATTGCAATCGGAGATACGGACCACGATTCCATTCTCGAAATAGTTGCAACTGCTGCTAGAGGAAATGTATACGCATTCGAATGGCGTCCGAATGTAACCGCGGAAGCAGAAGCTCCTCTTCTTGCTGAATTCTCCCTTTCATATGAAGGAGATGACTCTGCAGGAAGTCTGGTCATGTTCGTGACTGTGCAAATGGGCACTGAACACATCAAACGGAGGTTCTATCTCAATTAGGAGGAATGACAATGAAGAAAACAAAGACAATTCTAATCTGCGCCTTGATAATGGTTGGCCTGGTCACAATTACTGTGATTCCTGCTTACGAAGGAATACCCCGAATGTACTCAGAGGACCCTCTGGAACTTGCGCTCCTCAGGGCTGAGGCTGCATATCGTGATTTGGTAGACTTTGGGGATAGAGACTACACTGCTCAAATGGCTGACCTTAGTTATGATCTCAAGAATAAGTACACAGAAGCAGAAACCCAGCTAAGGGACTTTACGTGGCGCAATACGTTCAACTTCACAAATAGTGCGGACTACTTCGGTGATATCATTATTACAGAAGATGAGGTTGATCGAAATATTCAGAATATGATTCACATGCTTCTCTATGGTGATATTGAAACTGCTTGTGAGGTGAGTATCCTCGATATCATGCTGTTTAGGTCTCTTGACATGCTAATTCTAGAATCGCTAGATATGGATTTCATGGGTTATTGCAGCGGTATGGCACAAGCTGCAAGAGAGTGGTATTTCGATCCCAGTAAAATTCCGATGGCATATGACTATGCATTCGATTTACCTAGACCCGAATGGAACAGAACAATCTCTCGCCAAACTCATGGAGATGTTACTGAGAGTGCCATTGAGCAGTATGTATTCTGGCGTGGTTCTGCAGCATTCTTCAATATTCAGCATCTACTAAATTGGTTGAGGATATTCCTTGGTTTAAGTGATGTAACTGGTTCAGGAAACAACCTAGAAGAGTTTGAGAAGATCGCACAAGCATTGGCAAGAGATGAACCTGCAGTGTTCCTCTTAACTCAACCTTGGTATGATGGTTCTGAAGCAACATCTGCTCACTTTGTAAATGCATATGACTACGAACACAATTCAAATGGTTCCATAACACTCTATTTCTACAACAATTGGGAAATATATGATTCCGATGATGACTTCTACACAACAGATTATCTCCTTCTTAACGCAGATGGAACTTTCACGAGTTCCAAATTAGGAGATTCTCCAGATCACAATGCAACATGGTCACGAATCTCCTACTACACTCCTGGAGATGAATATAACAGCATCATTGGAGATCTAATTACTATTCTGGAATCTCTTCTGGACCTTCTATTAGGTATAGATATTTTCAGCCCGGTTGATTTGACAATCACGGATCCAATGGGTCGAAAAGTCAGTGTTAGTGAAGATGGTATAACTGATCTTGAATTTCCAGCCATAGCTGTAGAGCGCGATGGTCGAAAGATGGTGTTGATGCCATACATGAACAACATTCCATACCAGTTCGAACTGACAGGAACTGATGTTGGAGATTATAGAATGGAAGTGTATCGTGCTGCTGGTGGCTACATTCAAGAAGCGATTGTTGAAGGAACAACCGAACCAGGGCAAGAGGACCTCTTCCAAGTCACCCTAACAGATGTCAATATGTCACTTGCCGCACAGGGTGTCAAACTATATCAACCAGCGATTCTCTCCGGTAGTGCAGTAGAGCTTAACTGGTCTCGCTATGATGGTAGTGATTTTGTTGAATACCAGATTCTCGTATCTGACTCTGTCAGTGATTTAGGAACTGTCTATACAACAATTCCAGATCAGGATACTCTTACTGCTAGAGTTGATGGTCTACCACCTGAGCAGCCAGTGTTCTTCACAGTGCGTGTCATTACTACTGGAGATACTCCTGCTGATTCCAACCGTGTTGGCGCTATCATGCCTGAGGGTCTAGATTGGCTACTCTATGGTGCAATCGGGGCAGCCGCATTCGTAATCCTATTGGTAATCGTTATGATATGTAGACGAAGAAAGTCATAGACGACTGGAATACTAAGCTAGAGAAGGATTTTTCCTTCTCAACGCTTTTTCTTTTTACACTCCTTTTAGAAATGTAATGTTTCTATAAAGAACATAGAGGAAAGAAATCCCCCCTAAGAATACTCCAACAGGAAGTGTTAGAATAAGTCCGATTAAGAAACAGGCTTTCAAGAAATCACGACAGCCCAGTGTATTTTTGTAGTCGTGTATGGTCAAGTATATTATGCCAAAGATTACTGTTGTCGACTTTATGAGAAATGTCGAAAAAGAATTTGAAGTGGAGAAAGGAACAAAGCTTCTGAAAGCGCTCATAGATAATGGCGTCGATATCGTCCACGCATGCGGAGGTAAAGCAAAGTGCACCACCTGCAGAGTCAACATCGATGAAGGTACGCCTACTAAGGAAACGCAAAAACAGAAGGAGTTCTTCAAGAAGTTGGCTGACCGAGGTCAATCAATATTCACGTCTGATAGAATATTCCTGTCTTGTCAACTGCTTGTGGAACATGATATGATGGTATCGCCCAGTGAACGTTTCAACTCTGTCATCCACGACAGTATCGGTAAGGATACAGCGGATGAAATCACACCAGAACCTACATGGGTTGAACTGAATCGTGGTTGAATCTATGTACTTAGAAATCAATCATTGTAGACATAAGATTTCCAGAACTCTCCTCTCTCCGATTCTTCTTTTGGTCTGACATCAAGAGCCCTCAATTCAAATCGCAAGAATACCGTTACTCACTTTAAAACTCCAGATTTTCTAATGACTTCAGCAAAAGCTTTCGTAGCGGGATATTTCTCTAACATTGCCCGATACCTCTTCACAAGATGTTTTGGTTTATCCTCTGCTAATTTCTGTCTGTGACCACATTTTGGACAGCTTGGGAATGTAGTTGATAGAGAAGTAGCTCCTCTGCCTTTGTCAGTAAACGTCACGAAAGCAATGTAATCTTCAAAACAATTCTCACAAAGGTATATTGATGATGATGCCTCCCTTCCACAGCTCTTGCAGGTTTCATCACGAACACTATCTGCGATTTCAGCCCACATTTCAGCCTCCATTCCGCGTTTCATCTCCGCTGATCCTGCTGTTTCTGGAAATATTGACGACTCTTGTTGAGTTTTACAGTCCTTACATGTCCAGCTGTAAGTCGGAGCACTCTTTGCCTTAGCCTGTTTC
This sequence comes from Candidatus Thorarchaeota archaeon, assembly GCA_030638785.1. Classification (GTDB taxonomy): domain Archaea; phylum Asgardarchaeota; class Thorarchaeia; order Thorarchaeales; family Thorarchaeaceae; genus MP5-2226. The sequence goes on along the minus strand of DAOWDY010000040.1, from coordinate 12,440 downwards.
AAATGAAATAGTGCCTCCGCAGAACTTGGATCCTCATCCAATTGCTTTCGAAAGTATTGTATTGCATCATCGTATCTGCCATTCTCAAAATGGTCTAGACCTTGTTTTAATAGTTCATCTTTCTTTTTGCCCCACACAATGCTCCACCATATCTGAATTCGTGCTAGCTTCTAATAAAACTTCTCGATTGTTCTAGTGGTGATGCTTATCATACTGGTGATTGTATTTCGTCACCTCAATGATTGAGCAACAAGGTTTATTGCCAAGCTCAGCATGTAGTTAAGGTTACAGGGGTTTGTGTATCATAGGCTACTGCGATTTCTAAGAATCAGACGACCACAATCATTTACCATCAACATCTAGTTTCATCCCCCTGTCAAGAGGATGAGAAGGATGTCTGTGCGAATAATCGTGATTGTGCTATTGCTTCAGGGTTGGTGGATAGGCTCTGCTGGTATGACAGCAGTTCAACCTCATTCTGTATCATCGCAAGATTTGTCTTGGTCCGATGATTTTCAGGATGGGAATTATGATGATTGGTTAACCTATGGAGGACAAAGGACGTCTGAAAAACTACCGAGTAATTTCACAATCGTAAATGGGGCTTTATTCGGACAAGGACCAATGTGGAACTATGCTTTCCATGATAGCGAAGTGTTTGTAGGAACATGGAGCATGGATCTTTTTGTTTTCGATGATGTGAACGAGCTTGTTATTGGATTTATTCTGGAGAACCATACCCAGGAAGATCATTGGAAAAATATGTATGGCATTAATATATTTACAAGCCCCCGCTATACCTTTGGTGCTGACGGTGTTGCATTAATCGAATGGACTACAACCCCGAATTACAGTTGGCTAGGGTACAGTGCGACTGGAGAACTCAAAGGCTGGCAGCATCTTGATATAACACGTGACAATGCAGGACAAATATGCGTATACCTGAACGGTTCTTTGTACATAAATCAATTAGGTAACAGGTTCACGGGATCGAATCTTTTCTGTTTTTCTGGGAGAGCTGGACAGGGTATAGATAATGTGACCGTCACGGACAATCTCATCACAATTGACAAGGCACCACCCATATGGCTCTCTGAAGCTCCCGACTATATTCCGCTTCAATTGAACGAGCCATTCAGATTCGATTTGAATGCTTCAGATTCTTCAGGTATTGATACATATTGGATAAACGATACCACTAATTTCATGATTGATGATGATGGAGTCATAACCAATAGGATTAGTCTCACTCTTGGAACGTATGGACTCGAAGTCTATGTCAATGATACGAATGGCTACACAGCAGAGGGCTCGTTCAGTATTCTTGTGACAGAAAGCATTGCACCTGGATTCACAATTCCAACGGAGATACTAATCATTGGTGCAATTGCGATTGTAGTGATGATAGCGTTAGTTGTAGTATTTATGAAAGTTAGGAGGAAATAGAATATGAAATATATGTCAGTAAGAGTAGTTGTAATTTTGCTATTGATTCAAGGTTGGTTCATTGGATCTGCAGGTGTGACTGTAGCACCAGCTCATTCTGTATCATCCCAAGATCCATCTTGGTCAGATGACTTTCAGGATGGAAACTTTGATGACTGGACCACAATTTCACAACCAATCGGAGTCTTTGATGTATGGTATCCTGGAAATTTCAGTATCATTAATGGAGCATTGACTGCACAGTATCCTGAATGGAATCTGGCATTGCATGAAAATATGGTAGCTTACGGAACATGGAGCTTTGATTTGTTCGCTGTTGATGCTGACTCAGATGAAATTGTTGTGTACTTCATTGTGGGTGAACATTCAGTTGAAGATTATTTGAAAGACGCTTATGGAATACAGCTTCTGCTTGGTCCATATAAGTGGTGGACGGAAGATGGAATCACTCTACTAAAGGGCATAGATTTTCCAAACGATCTTACATGGTTAGGATACAAATCTACAGGGACTCTTGATGGGTGGCAACACATCGATGTTACACGTGATAGTACCGGTGAGTTTTGTGTATATCTGAATGGTTCACTCTGTATTACTGCTGTAGACCAACAGGTTCAATCATCCAATCTATTCACATTCAGTACTTTCCCTGGTCGGGCTATAGACAACATCACAGTTACGAGTGAAACAATAACAATTGACAAAGCTCCGCCGCATTGGTTACATAGCTTTCCCGAAAATGTATCTCTTAATCTAAATACAGCTCTCCGATACGATCTGAATGCATCTGACACAAGCGGCATTGATTCGTATCGATTAAATGACACAGTCAATTTCGCCATTGACGATGAGGGAATCGTAACCAATAGAACGAATCTAGATCTTGGACAATATGGTTTGCATGTCTGGGTCAATGATACTAATGGCTATACACTTGAAGGCTCATTCAGCATCATTGTGACAGAAGCAACCTCCCCTGGATTTACAATTCCGACTGAGGTGCTTATTGTTGGTGCAGTAGCTGCTGTAGTAATGATAGTGTTAGTAGTTGTGATTATGAGGAGTAAGAAAAACTAAATGAGAATCGAACAACACATCTTCACTAAGATGCATCTAGGTATCCATCGATGACATTCTCTACAAATGACTTGTCTTCCTTCAATGAGGAATAATCAAACATTCGTATTAGATTCCTCACATCTTCCCGTGACTGTGGATCAATTCCTAAATCCAAACTCAACGATAACAGCCTTGCAACCTCTTGTTCAATACATAGCTCACAAGGAACGTACTCTACAACACTCACAGTCTTCTCCTTCTTCCAATGAATACTGAGTTTTTTGGCCAAAACACCTCCTAAAGAATGCTCTGGAACTCGGGAATGTGATAGAACTATTTCTTCTCAAGATGGTCAATCCAACTCTGGGCAATCTCTCGAACCTTCTTGTCTTTATCCTTGAGTTTTGATTTCAATGCTGGCAATACGCGTGGACTCTTGAACTGACCAAGGTAACTTGTACAAATTTCTCTGACCTGTGGATGTTCATCCTCTATCAGCTTCAGTATTGCATCAAGGGCTCCTTTTCCTTTGATCTTACCCAAGGCTGCGCCTGCATTCAACCGTACTTGCCAATTGCTGTCCTTAGTGGCCTTCACCAACGCCTTGACAGAACGTTTGTCCTTGAGCTCAGCAAGTGCCCACGCTGCATTGCATCTGACATCGTCATGTTCATCACTCAGAGTTTCGATCAGTATATCCGTTGCACGTTTGTCACCGATATCTCCGAAGGTAGCTGTAGCCCCCATTCTAATCAAATAGTGTTGTTCTGTGTCTTGAAGCAACTCCATCATGCGATCAAAAGCGAGGATTCCGAATTTGCTGATTGCAATCTGAGTACTTCGTTGAACCTCATCACTCTCGTCCATAAAGAATGGAATAAGCTCTTCAATGACTTCTGGATCTCGGAGTTGAACATGACTTCGTACACTGAAACTCCAAGAGGAACGCCTTGTCCCTTTCAGATTCTTGATTTCCTTAATTGCTCTCTCAACAAGTTCCCGCATCTGTGGGTCTTGGTCATCCTTCACTTGCTCTAGTGCCTTCGAGGCTTTTTCTCCCCCGAAGAATCGTAATCCATCCACTGCATTGTAACGCACACGATCAACATCATCAGACAACGTTACAATCAATCGATCCACAATCCGACTGCTGAAATCAGAATTCTGCGCGATGAACTGTGAAAGTTTGAGGAATCCGTATGTAGCATTCAGTCTGAACTCCTTTTCCGGATAATCCATTGCTTCAAGAAGTGGTTTGACGACCTTTGTCTTCTCTAGTTGACCTAAAGAATAGACAGCATTGAAACGAACAGGAAGGTAGTCTTTGGACTTCATCGTCTTTGTCAAGGCTTTAATGATCATCCCTCTGAGCTTCTCATAATCCTTGTAATGCAAATACAAACGTCCTAGTGCCCAAGCAGAATTTTGCCTGACAATTCGATGCTTATCTTTGAGCGCCTTCATGAGAGGTTCTGCTGCTCTTCCATTTCGAAGTCTGCCTAGTGCTTCAGCTGCACCTATCCTAACTCTGGGATCCTTGTTAGTAAGAGCCGCTACTGTTTTAGAAACCGCTCCGTCTCCAAGGTTACCAATCAGTTTCGAGGCTTTTTCTCTAATGAAATAATGTTCGTCATTGAGTGCTTCTATCAATGGATAGATAGCTGACGGAATGCTAATCTTTTCTATAGACTCTAGAGCCTCTTTCCTTGTGTTAAACTTCTTGTCAGTGAATTTTGGAAGTATCAGTTCCAAAGCAAGCATAGCCGATATAACTTCACTAGCGTCTTCATCTAGTTTCTTGATATCGATTGATGCTATCCATGGTCTAATGTTCACGAGTTGCTTAGGAGTTAATGGAATAATAGTGAACAGACGCAGATGAGCTTCGATTTCAGGTTTGGATAATATATCGGTCTTTTTTCGCTTTAGATACGAAATCAAATTACTCGCTATATCAAATTCAGCTATTACCAGATTGCTGATAGCGTTGAAGAGTCCCTTCCTTAGATAATCGCGTTCCACTTTCGAGTATTCACGAATCAGAAATTTAGCTACCTTGGGTGTTGGAACGCAACTCAATGCCCCAATAGCTTCTCTCTTTCTATAATCCGCCTGTTCCTTATCCTTATAGATTGCCAGAATGGCGTCTGCAATCCTTGGATCGCTGAAAGTAACTCCAGTTTTACCCAGTGGTGTTAGAATCTTTCCTCGATGATATTCATCCTTGTCTGTAAGTGCTTGAAGGATGGCTTCGATAGCAGGGTTTCCGCGTGCTATTAGTTTCTCCCATTCTTCATTTGCGAATTCTACCCAGCTCTCTTCTTCGGGTGTGGATGGTTTCCAACCTAATTCGCCAAGTGTCTCAGCTACATACTTTCGTACCCAATGATGACATGTAAGAAGACCTTGAACTAGTGGATCAATGGCTTGTTCGCCCTTCATGTTTTTCAAAGAATCCACTACAACTTGTTGGACTGCTGAATCCTCATGATTAAGGAACGGAAGAATATCCTCTACAGCATCCTTTGTTTCTAGCTCCCCCAGCGCAGTGATGATGCGCTTCAGAGTTGCTACATTATCTTCTGTTGTATTGTTACTCAGTGCCTCTCTAAGCAGGCTGATGACTCTCTTCCCTCCAATGTTCTGCATCACCGAAACTACGGCAATACGAACTGCTTGGTTCTCGGAATCAAGCCCAGGAGAAATCGCATCCAATCCTGGTTTGCCAATCTTGGACATTGCGTAAGTAACAGAGGTGAGTGGGTACTTGCTCTCAATCAGCAACTTACTAAGTTTCTCAATCGACTTCTTTCCACCCACGTTACCAAGTGCATTTATTGCATAATTCTGGACGTCCTTCGATTCATCGTCTGCTGCCCTAATTAAGTGCGGATCTATTGCTCGTTTGTCTTGAAGCTGTCCGAGTAACTTAGCAGAAACCTCACGTACGAATGGATTAGGATTCCTCAGAAGTTCTACTATTTCCCCAAAGGACACTGCATCAAAGATTTTCAAGTCAACCTGTTCATATCTGGTTTCGGAATCTGGACTAACATCCTGAAATCTGCGATTGGAAACTACATTGACTTTCACGATTCCATCCTTTGAAACATCTTCAACATAGCGATCCGAATGTACACCCCATGATCCCACATCAGTATACTCCCTCTCGTATCTAGTACGAAATAATGCCCACTCATTGAGTTCATCATAACTCGAAACTGACGGTGGAGCTGTTTCGCTCTTTCCTATCCAATCACGAAACACATGTGCAGAGTAAGGGTCTCCGCTAGTCCGGTCAGTCGACTGATCCCATGTTGCACCTTCATAATCTGCTCGTCCTGAAACCCATAACCAGGGTCCTCTAACCTTAGCGTTAATGTTGGCTGATGGTGGACCATCCTCTTCGAAGCTCGCGCCATATCCTCCTTGTACGCCCTCAACTTCGTCAATAAGCGCCTGTATAATGGATTTCTTGAATTTCATCTGAGGAATCTCCAACTAACAACTTGGTAGAAATCTACACTCGCTCCTAATCAGTCTTACAGATATAATTGCCACAATTTACTACTTGTGTAATTACTATGCCTAGGGAAATCTACCTTCCACATTACAGGACCGCAATCGCCTCTATCTCTACTCCTACATCCTTTGGGAGTCTAGCAACCTCAACAGCTGCACGAGCAGGAGGTGTGCCTGTAAACCACTTTGCATATTCTGCATTCATTTCTGCAAAGTCGTTCATATCCTTTAGGAACACTGTGACCTTCACGACCTTGTCCATTGATGAACCAGCCGCCTCTATCACACCCTTTACGTTAGATAGAGATTGTTTGGTCTGTTCAGTAATCGAACCAGTTACCATTTCCCCGGTTACAGGATTTACAGGAATCTGTCCTGAACAGAATACAAACCCGTTAGCCTTGATTCCCTGAGAGTATGGACCAATGGCTTTTGGTGCATTGTTTGTAGCTATCACTTCGCGAGTCATCTTTCATCAAATGATTCATTCACGTTTTACTGCATTAATGTACTGGTCTAACGTCTCTCTGGGGGTGGAGGAACTGCAAAGCCTTGAACGATACGAGTTCCTGTTTCGCCATTCAGAGCACGAGTGATATTTGCTGGGTCTGTAATGAGTGCCTCTTTTCCACCATTCTTGATGAAGTCAACACATGCTTCAATTTTCGGAAGCATGCTACCAGGTGTGAAATGTCCCTCTGCAATGTATCTTTGAGCCTCAATGTGATCCATCTTCAGAATTGCCTCTTGGTTATCTTTTCCGAAATTGAGGTAGACTTGTTCAACAGCAGTTGAGATTAAGAGGAGGTCCGCATTGAGTCCGTTTGCTAATAGCGCAGAAGCTCTATCTTTGTCGATGACTGCAGCAATTCCTTCAAGCTGACCTTGATCATCTTTTACAACTGGAATCCCGCCACCTCCAACCGCATAAACAATGATTCCCTGTGCGTTCAAAACCTTGATTGCAGGCAATTCAATAATCTTCTGCGGGATTGGCGAAGGAACTACTCTGCGCCAGCCGCGACCCGAGTCCTCTTTGATCTGCCAGCCTTCTTCCTTCTCCCTCCTCTTTGCATCCTTCTCTTCCATAAATGAACCAACAGGTTTTGCAGGATTCTCAAAGGCAGGGTCATCCTTACTGACGAGAACCTGTGTCACTATACTTGCAACAGGTTTGTTGATATTCCTCTTTCTAAATTCGTTATAGAGTGCCCTCTGAATCATGTATCCGATTGCACCTTGTGTATCAGCGCCACAGTAATCTAGTGGGACTTCATGAAGTTCATGTGAAGCTAGTTCAGATCTTCTGAGAATGAACCCAACCTGTGGGCCGTTCCCCGAAGAAATAACTACGTCCCATCCTTGAACTATCATATCTGCAATGTGTTTACAGGTTTCTGCTGTTGCAGCATATTGATCTGGGACTGTCTTGTGCGCCTTATCTATAATCAGTGAATTTCCGCCAATTGCGATTACTGCCTTTTGGGACATGGTCAACACTCCGTTTCTGAGGACAAGCTCTAGTACGTCACTCCTAATTAAACGAAATGGTTTAGGTCTATATTATATGAGGGAAGGCATTTTCCTTATCAGTGAGGAACACTTCATGTTGAGTCAACAAGAGAGATATGAAGGCTGTATGCTAGGGCTTGCGATCGGAGATGCAATGGGAGCAGCTACTGAATTTCTAACCTACGATGAGATTCGCAGACGTTTTCCTCCTAATGGATCTGAGAGTTATCGTTCTTTCAGAGGCCTACGCCCAGGCTCTTACACAGATGATACTGAAATGTCAATAGCAGTCGCTAAGGGTCTCTTGAATGCTAAAGACATGACAACTGTTGCAATCATGGAGTGCATGACCAAGGAGTTCATTGAATGGATGGATACAACTAGTAGCTCAAGATCTCCAGGAAACACATGCATGCGCGGTGTGGGCAATCTGAAATCCGGGGTTCCCTATTCAGAATCTGGAATCCTTGGATCGAAGGGGTGTGGAACCGCTATGCGTTCTGCACCATTGGGTCTCGCATATTGGCATGCACTTGATGCTCTTAAATCCATGTCCAAGAGGGTTTCTCTAATGACCCACGATCACCCCACTGCCTCTGCAGGTTCTTTTGCAACAGCATTTCTAGTTGCAAAATCACTTGAGGGACTAGAGACCCAAGCCCTACTAGATGAGCTTGTAAAACGAACAAGACGAATAGACGAACCATTTGCAGAGCACATGCTCTTAATTCCAGAAGCACTTAAGATCGAAATGACCAAGGCGGCTCATGAACTGCTAGGGAGGGGATGGGTTGCTGAAGAGGCTGTAGCTGGCGCAATCTATGCGAATATCAAACATCCCAACTCCTTCAGAGATATCATCCTAGAAGCGGCAAACTCTGGTGGGGATACAGACTCTAAGGCATGTATAGCAGGAGCGATTGCAGGAACAAGATTAGGTCGTGATGCAATTCCAACTGGGTGGATTGAGGGGATCGAGAATAGAGACCTACTGATTGATTTAGGAAAGAAGCTTCTCCGATTACAGTCCAAGCTCGAAGAGATATAGAAATTCATGATGGCATTACACTATGCGAGTTCCCAGTTGTGGTATCTTTTTTTAAAAGCGCCATCCGAATCAACATTGGAGTTCAACCCATATATTTGAGTGACACCTTGATAGTACTTTTTGGGGAATGGTTCTCTCCGAAACAGATTATTCTGACTCGCGAAGCCATTCGTCAAGATAGGTGGACTCTGTTTCATCTGCTCCACCAACAGTACGTCCTGTCATGGCATCAACCAGACTCTTGGTTCTAAGAAGGATTAAGCGGTCTTTCTTGAGAAGTTCTTCTATAAATGCAAGTGTCTGAGGAAGGAGATCACTAGGTGGAAATATCCTATTTGCTAGACCTATTCTGAGACATTCATCTGCATCGACCGTTCTTCCTGTGAGCAGGATATCTTTTGCACGGGCGGGTCCAACGAGATGGATAAGATTGGAAGCAGCCCCACCGCCTGGAAACACTCTCAAGTCAATCTCTGGAAGTCGATATGCACCATTCTCTGCAAAGAACCTGAAATCACAGGCTGCTGCAACCATTGCCCCAAAGCCAATAGCGTATCCGTTGACAGCTGCTATGGTTATGCAATGTCTTGCTTGTCTAATGATTCTGATTATATCTTCGAGTTTCTTGAAAAATCCAAAGTGCTCTAATCCTTCAAGCGCGGTGATCATTTCCAGATCGAATCCCGCGGTGAACGCTTTTTCTCCCTCACCTGTGAATATGATTGCTCCAATGGATGAGTCATTAGTGAACTTGGAGACCTTATCAGAAAAATCATTCAGCATGTCAAGAGTAACTGTATTGAGTTTGCTCGGACGTGAGATTGTAATAGTTACAACGGAATCATTCTGTTCAACTTTGATTTCACCTGTCATATTGGTCTCCTCATCAGGTCACCTAAGGTTTTATTGAGCTGGAATATAGCCTTTTGGGGATAAGGAATTTTCATGCAAAAAACAACATAGTTCAATTTTCTGGCAGGTTTTCTTTCATGAGGGTTTGTTAATCATTGTTACCAGAATCAACTCAACCTGAAACAAACGCATAAATCAAATCCATGACCATTGATGCAGCTCTTGAGTTTAGGTGGATGTGATCAATAAGAAGGTTAAAACCAGAATCGTTAGATATTCGATCCCAGCTTCTACGCAGAATATAGTGTTTGTAGGTTGCCATGAATATCTCCCTATGTCGATTTTCAAAAGGACTCTTTGGTATAGATGGGTTGTCCAGAATGTAGTCGCTCATCATCTCATTCGCTGGCAGATATACAATTTCGAATTTCTTCGCAATGGTTTTTGAAATCTCAGACAATTCCCTACTCCGAATAAACGCAGGATGAGTTGGATCTTCTCCAAGAGGTGGGATAGACACTATTGCTATCTGAGCAGAGGTCTTTTCTTTCAATCTCGACACAATGTGCTCTACCATTTCTTGATACCAATCAACGGTGGGGTCCTGTGGTAGTCCTTGCCATTTTCTGTACTCTCGTGCATCCTTCGGAGTTAGTGAGCCCATGGCATCATTTGTTCCTACCATGAGAGTGACGATATCGGGATTAAGCTTGATTACCTCATCCAGTCGTCTAGTGATGTTCCAAGCAAGCTCACCATTGATTCCTGCATTGACAAACTCGTAATCTTCACCAATTAGTTTCTGTGACACCATTGCTGTGAAATTCGTACTCAACTTCCCATGGGTTATACTATCACCGACGAAAACGACTAGTTTTGATGAATCCGATTTCCTGATGAACCTAGATGGTCGATTTGTTGGCAGTTTGCGAGATTGCCAGTGTCCCCAACCTAGAAGCCCTCCAAGAATAATAATAGAAAGAGCAACCAAGTATGTCAGTGTCAATGGAGTCATTCAATCAACCTCATCGTCTTTCATCTTTGTAACTTGTTCCAATTCATTTCTTGCAACAGGATTCTCAGGACTTAGCAAAAGGGCTTTCTCGAATGCTTCAATTGCCTTGTCAGAATCTTTCATTCTTAGATAGACAAGTCCCATAGATATCCAAGTTGTATCCTCACTCGGCGCGATCTCAATTGACTTTTCTAGAGCTTCAATTGCCTTTTCTTTTCTCCCCGATTTGTCAAGCACTATTCCGAGTCGATGCCAATAGTTCGCACCCTCTGGAGCAAGTTCTAGGGCTTTTCGTATATACTTCTCAGCACGATCGTATTTTTTTAACAATAGCAGAGACTCTCCCAGATGTCCCCAGGCTATAGGATTCCTCTGATCAATCTTCACCGCTTTGATAAGGAATTTCATAGCCTCTTCTGCAGTTTCTTTAGCCGTGTTGAGAAGAGCCCCCAAGGCAATCAGTGCTTCGATATTATCGGGTTCCTGCTTTATTAACCGCTTGAGAATGACACGTGCTCTTCGTGTATCCCCCTTCATTGCAGCTCCCATCGCATCTAAGATTGCACGTTTGGATTCTTCTGTCATATCAAGTTACCAATGTCTTAGGGTTCTATTAATGTAAGTGTCTGTTTGGAAGTAATTGTTTGCGTTGCCCCACAATTCAACGCAAGATAGTGTACAGATATGTACCTTCTATTGCATCAGCTCGTTGTCTTATATTCATCCAATATTCTACCATACTAGCGGAGTTTCACTGGAGATATCTTATTGAGTAATTGGCGAAAAATAGCAAAGGCAGAGATACTTGTTAGTACATCTAAGTTGAGAAGGTCTCGCAAGATACTATCAGCAATCATTGTTGCACTGGTTGTGTCTTGCGCAATTTTCATCGTTCCTCAGATTATGTCATTTCTTCTTGCAGAGTTTGCAGAAGGATTTGGCATCATACTGGCAAATTCTTTTCCTGGCCTTATGAGATCTATAATGTTAATCCTCTGGTTGGCTCTTACAATTATTCCTCTGTCAAATGCATTAGAGGAAGTCAAGATAGGTCAATGGGAAATAATGTTGAGTAATAATGTTAAGACAAGAGATATTCTAATAGGCACTTTCATTTCTAAGATTCCCCTCTACGGTCTTATTGTTGTTTTTCTTGCTTCGTTTATGATGTCACCTTTTGTCATCATCTACGAGATCTCAATCATAGGCCAGCTTCTGATGTATGGAATGATAACTCTCCTTGCCCTTGGGTCACTTTGGTTCTCCAATGTTATAGCCGCTGGCGTTCAGTCCAAACTTGGTCAGAGTGCGAGAGGAAATGACATCGCAAAGGCGCTGAGCTGGGCTATTATCCCCATCGTTGCTATACCTGGAATGGCACTAGGTTACTTCATGCCACAGTTTTCTGAAATAATGGGGCTCAATATCTTTCTCCTGTTGCCATCCTCTTGGGCAGCTGATTTCATTACTTGGATGGCGATAACTTTCAATGGAGTGAATCTTCCTGCATCATTTACTCTCAATATCGCCAATTGGTTAGGTCTGCCAGCAGTACTAGATCTAGCATTAGTCGGATAATTCATACTCTTTCTGATAGCGATAGGTTTTGTTGCAGCAGACCGATTCTTTACGATTAGCACTGGAGCACGCACTGAGAGTATCACTACGGTAGGTAAAGAGAATGTCCTCATTAGAGGTGTCAGAAAGATTTTCCCCTCAAAGTTTGGCGTGCTAGTTGTGACATCCATGAAGGATTTTGGTCGTAAAGCTCAGAACCTCTCAAAGCTAGCATATGGGTTGTTTCTTGTGATCCTCATGCCATTTATCCTGAAGTATAGCGGAATGAGCGAGCTAGTTGGAGATCCCTTCTTTGTGATAACGATGGTCATTATAATGACTGGGATGATGATGACAATGATGGGTGCAATGTCTTTTGGCGGAATAGGATTCCTCGACTCCAAGGATCAGCTATGGATATTCAAGAGT